>WYBS01000159.1 GCA_011525755.1 Planctomycetaceae bacterium | reverse complement strand
GGATGACCGTCGGCTCGATCGTCGGGGAGCCGCTCGAGATCCACGGGAGGCTCGGCCGCGCGGAGCTCGACGAGAAGGTCTCGCACGCGCTCGAGCTCGTCGGCCTCGACCCGCGCTACAAGCTCCGCTACCCGCACGAGTTCAGCGGCGGCCAGCGGCAGCGGATCGGGCTCGCCCGCGCGCTCGTGCTCGACCCCGAGCTGATCGTCTGCGACGAGCCGGTCAGCGCGCTCGACGTCTCGATCCAGGCCCAGGTGATCAACCTGCTCATGGACCTCCAGCGCCGGCTCGGCGTCGCGTACCTCTTCATCGCGCACGACCTCTCGGTCGTCCGCCACATCTCGCGGCGGATCGCGGTCATGTACCTCGGCCGGATCGTCGAGACCGCGCCGTCGGCGCGGCTCTACGCGGAGCCGCTCCATCCCTATACCGAGGCGCTCCTCTCGGCGGTGCCGATCCCCGACCCGGACGTCGAGTCGCGCCGCCAGCGCATCGTGCTCACGGGCGACGTGCCGAGCCCCGACCAGGAGATCCGGGGCTGCCCCTTCCGGACGCGCTGCGCAAAGGCCTTCGACCGCTGCGCGGAGGAGGCGCCTGTCTTGAAAGAGCACCGTCCCGGCCACTCCGCGGCGTGCTTCCTCCACGAGAAGTGATAAGAGGGGGTCCGGGGGCTTAGAATCCCCCACCCCATGGAATTCGTCGCGACGAACGGCGCGCCCCAGGCGATCGGCCCCTATTCCCAGGCCGTCGGCATGGGCGACCTGCTCTTCTGCTCCGGGCAGATCGCGCTCGACCCGGCGACGGGCGAGCTCAAGGGATCGACCGCGGCCGAGCAGGCGCGGCAGGTGATGAAGAACCTCGCGGCGGTCCTCGAGGCGGGCGGGTCCGGCCTCGACCTCGTGGTCCGGACGACCGTCTTCCTGAAGGACATGGCGGACTTCGCGGCGATGAACGAGGTCTACGGGCAGGCGTTCGGCCCCCACCGGCCGTCGCGCTCGACGGTCGCCGTCGCCGCGCTGCCGAGAAACGCCTTGGTCGAGATCGACGCGATCGCGAGGCGCCGGGCGTGACCGTCCCGTCCGAGATCCTCGCGGCGATCCGCGACGCGCGCTCGATCCTCTGCGCGACCCACACCCCGATGGACGGCGACGGCCTCGGCTGCGGCCTCGCGCTGAAGCGCGCGCTCGAGCCCCGCGGGAAGAAGGTCCTTCTCGTCACCGAGGCCCCCGCACCCCCCGTGTATGCCTTCCTGGCGGGCTACGAGTCGATCGCGGTCCTCGGGAAGGACCCGGTGCCCGCGGCCGATCTCGTCCTCGCGCTCGACGCGGGCGGCCCGGACCGGCTGGGGCGCGTGCTCGCCGAGCGGCCGACGGGCGCGCGGATCGCGAACATCGACCACCACGTGTCGAATAGCGCATACGGCGACCTCAACTGGATCGACGACAAGGCGGCGGCCGTGGGGGAGCAGGTGTACCTGCTGCTCAGGGAGGGCGGCTACGCGATCGACGCCGTCGCGGCGCAGTGCCTGCTCGTGGCGCTCGTGACCGACACGGGCCGCTTCTGCTACTCGTCGACGACGCCGCGGACGCTCGAGATCGCGGCCGACCTCCTCCGTCTCGGCGCCGAGCCCGACCGCCTCCAGCGGGAGCTCTACGCCTCCGTCGGCTTCGGCGTCCTCCGTCTGCGCTCGCGCGCCGTCGAGGCGATCGAGCTGCGCTCCCAGGGGCGCGTCGCGATCCTCACGCTCCCGCACGGCTACGGCAAGGATCTCGGCGTCGACGAGGAGGACGTGAAGGACCTGATCGACATGCTGATCCAGGTCAAGGGCGTGGTCGTCGCGGCGCTCTTCCGCGGCCTTGCGGAGGGCGGCACGAAGGTGAGCCTCCGGAGCAAGGACGACCGCGCGAACGTCTCCGCGCTCGCCGCGCGGCACGGCGGCGGCGGGCACGTCCGGGCGTCCGGCTTCACGAGCAGCCTCGCGCCCGGGACCGCGCGGGACGCGCTTCTCGCGGAGCTCGAGGCGGCGGCCGTCGCCGGCTCGCGGTAACCTGCCGCGATGGAGCCGAGGGAAGTCGCGAGGGAGTTCGCCGCGACGCTCCGCGCGCGCGCCCTCTACCAGGGCCCGAGGCGCGTGGCGGCGAAGGCGAAGCGGGGGGGGTCGGGGGGCCCGGCGCCCGCGGCGGACGACACCGCGGCGTGGGAGGCGCTCCGCGCCGAGGCGCTCGCGTGCCGGAAGTGCGGGCTCTGCGAGACGCGCACGACGGTCGTCTTCGGCGAGGGCCATCCGCGCGCGGAGCTCATGTTCGTGGGCGAGGCGCCGGGGCACGACGAGGACCTGCAGGCGCGGCCCTTCGTCGGCCGCGCGGGCCAGCTCCTGACGCAGATGATCGAGGCGATGGGACTGAAGCGCGAGGAGGTCTACATCGCGAACGTCCTCAAGTGCCGGCCGCCCGAGAACCGGGCACCCGCGCCGGACGAGGTCGAGAAGTGCGAGCCCTTCCTGCTCCGCCAGATGGATCTCATCCGGCCGAGGATCATCTGCGCCCTAGGCAACCACGCGCTCAAGGCGCTCACCGGCTACACGGGCGGCATCACGAAGGTGCGCGGGCGGCCGATGGAGCTGCGCCAGTGGACCGTCGTGCCGACGTTCCACCCGGCGTACCTCCTCCGGAACCCGCCGGCGAAGAAGGACGCGTGGGAGGACCTGAAGGCGATCCTCCGCCTCCTCGGCCGGCCGATCCCGGACCACCGCCGCGCGCGCGGCTGAGAGCTCAGGCGCGCCAGCCGGGATTCGTTCACACGCCTTGAGCCCTCCGCAGGCGCCGAGGCCGCCCGGCGCGTCGCAGGCTCGACCCCGCCGCCCCCTTCCCTCCCGCGGGCACCCTCTCTTCCCCCCGGCGAAAAAAGGCGGCGTGTGACGGGGCCGTGACAGGGGGGGAGCACGCTCTCGCCGTTCCCGAGGGCGTTGCCCTTGGGAAAGCAGTTGCGGGCGGGAAACCGCTTGTGGTAAGTAGGGCGACCTTCGGGCTAAGGGCATGCCCGGAAGGACCGGCAGGAGACTCTCCAACTGCCGGAGGTACGGCAAGGAAGACGCCCCTCGCGGGGCGATTGAGGACAAGCGCATGCGCAAGATGTTGGGCCTCCTCCTCCTCGTGGCGCTGGCCGTGACGTTCGGCTGCAAGAAGGAGCAAGTTCGCGAGGAGGAGAAGACGCCGCCGGCCGAGACGGCCGCCGAAGGCGAGGACGCGTGGGCCGAGGGCGAGATGCCCGCGGAGGGAGAGCAGCCCGCCGAAGGATGCGCGCCGACGGAGGTGCCCGCGGAGGGTTGCGCTCCGGCGGAGGGGTGCGCGCCCGCGGAGGGATGTGCGCCCGCCGAGGGCTGCGCGCCGGCCGAGGGATGCGCGCCGGCCGAGGAGCCCGCGCCGCCCGCCGAGGAGCCGCCCATGGAGGAGCCGGTGGTGCCCATGGAGGAGCCAGTGGCGCCCGCGGACGCGTTCGAGGGCGCCGAGCTCTCGAAGGAGCGCGCCGACGCGCTCAAGCGCCAGCTGCGCACGCTGGCCGAGCGGCTCAACGCCGAGGGCGACCTCCAGAACGCCCGCGAGCAGTACCGCCGCATCCTCCTCGTCGATCCGAAGGACGAGGATGCGCGCAAGAACTTCCAGCGGCTGTCGCAGGAGCTGGGCGAGCGCGTCCCGACCGTCGAGGAGGTCGTCGACAGCGAGGCCAACGCGGTCCAGGCGCGGCATGACCAGACCGTCGTCGAGCTGAACCGCCGCCTCCACGAGGCGAAGATCGCGGAGCAGGGCGGCGACTACGACACCGCCATCCGGAAGTACGAGGAGATGGTGAACATCCTCGCCTGGTACCGCTACCAGGCCGACTTCCCGGTGACGACCGAGCAGGCCCGCGCCTACCTCGAGCGCGCGAAGCAGCAACGCGATCTCGACGCGTCGCGCAGGAAGGCGAAGGCGATCGAGGAGATCCAGCAGGAGCAGGACCAGGCGCGCGCCCGCGAGCAGGCCGAGGAACGCCGCCGGATGAAGGTCTTCCTCGAGCAGGCGCAGGATGCCTACGACCGCGGCGAGTACGAGCTCGCGATCGCGAACGCGGAGAAGGTGCTCGCGATCGACCCGCGCAACGAGTCGGCCATGAAGCTCGTCCAGATCGCGAAGGAGACGAAGTACGTCGCCGACCGCAGCGACATCCGCGAGGAGTTCAGCGACCAGTGGCGGAGCGTGATGGAGGAGCTCGAGTTCGCCTCCGTCCCGCACCCGGAGATCCTCAACTTCCCGTCGAACTGGGACGAGATCTCGCGCCGGCAGCCGAAGGGCGGCACTCGCACCGTCGCCGCGCCGGACCCGCGCAAGGACCAGATCCTCAACACGCTCGGCGGCACGCGCGTCTTCGCGATCGACTGGAAGGCCGGCGACGTGACGCTCAGCAGCGCGATCTCCTACCTGCGCAGCGTGACGGGCCTCAACTTCGTCCTCTCCCAGAAGATCAAGGAGGAGAAGGCCGACGCGGAGGTCGTCCTCAAGGTCGACAACGTGAGCGTCAGCCAGGTCCTCGACCTCATCACCGAGCCGAACGAGATGGCGTGGAAGGTGAGGATGGGCGTGGTGATGATCCTCGCGAAGGACGAGGCGATCGAGAAGCCGGTGCTCCAGTTCTACGACGTCAAGGATCTCGTCGCGAAGATCCAGGACTTCCCGGGCCAGGAGATCAACCTGGTGCCGTCGAAGTACCAGCCGCCCGAGGCGGAGGAGACCCCGGATCCCACGTCGCCCTTCGAGATCGACTCGCTGATCGAGGTGATCAAGCAGACGATCGAGCCGACGGCGTGGGAGATCGAGGGCACTGCGATCGACCCGAAGAACGGGGTGCTCGTGGTCCGGCAGATCCCGGAGGTGCACGGCAAGATCGGCCAGTTCCTCTCGGACCTCCGGAAGAACACCGGCGTCCTCGTGAACATGGAGGTCCGCTTCCTGCGCGCCGAGGACCGCTTCCTGCGCGACGTGGGCGTGGACATCCGCGGCCTCGGCGACGATACGGGCGGCGTGGGCGCCCCCGGCCTCGGCGCCGCGACGCCGTTCGACGACAGCTTCTTCGGCTCGCCGGCGAACCCGCAGAACTCGCCGCCGGGCGTGATCCCCGAGCCCTCCTCGATCGGTACGAGGAACAGCCCCGGCATCTTCTACGGCGACGGGCAGGACGGGGAGTACAAGGGCCGCGTCGAGAACCTGCTCGACTTCGCCCTCCAGTTCGACGAGCGCGGCCGCGCGACGCAGTCCGCGGCGCTCACCGGCACCCGGGGCGACAACTCGGGCGGCCTCTCGCTCCAGCACGTCTTCCTCGACGACACCCAGATCGAGGTCATCCTCCGCGCGGTCGAGAAGAACCAGCGCATCGAGGAGATCGCCGCGCCGCGGCTCACCGTGTACGACACGCAGCGCGCGAACGTGTCGATCATGACCCAGAACTCCTACGTCCAGGACTTCGACGTGGAGATCGCGCAGGCCGCGGCGATCGGCGACCCGATCGTCCAGACGATCCGCGACGGCATCATCCTCGACGTGAAGCCGATCGTCTCCGCGGACCGGCGCTTCATCACGATGGAGCTGCGCCCGACGGTCGCCGACCTCGTGCGCCCGATCCCGACCTTCCTCACGTCCCTCGCGACCGGCCCGCCGGTCGTCATCCAGGTGCCCGAGATCGCGATCTCGCGCGTCCGGACCACGGTCACGATGCCGGACGGCGGCACCCTGCTCCTCGGCGGCATCAAGTTCTTCAAGGACGTCCAGGCCGAGTCCGGCGTCCCGATCCTCTCGAAGATCCCGGTCGTGAGCTTCTTCTTCACCCGCAAGGCCAAGCTGATCCAGCGGTCGAACCTGCTGATCCTCATCAAGGCCCTCGTGGTGATCCCCGAGGAGCACGCGGGCGGGCTCGGCATCCAGTAACGGTTTCGCGACATCCGGCGGGGGGCGGCCCGGAAGGGCCGCCCTTCGTCGTTGACGTGCCCCCCGGGCGCGGTAGGATCAGGGTGTTCCCCCTGCCGCGCGACCCTCCTGCCGATCGCGCCCGCTCCGCCCGGATGTCTCGTGCCCGTTCGCATTGACTCCGTTCTTGACCCGCGTAAACTCTCACCGCGCCGGTCCGCGTGGGCGCGGTCGGGATACGCGAGAGCAGAACCGGTCGTGCACGATTCCGAGGGCGGCCGGGCTACCGGAGTGGACTCATGAAATTACGCCGGATTGCCGCCTTCCTTCTTCTCGCGCAGATCGCCCGCGCCGACACCACGGAGGATCTCGAGTTCGCGACGCGCCTCGCGGGTCGCGGTCTCGAAGACATGGCATTCGAGATCCTCGACAAGCTCGAGAAGAGCTCCGACCCGAACGCCGCGCGCGCGGGGCGCTACGGCAAGGCGGCCCTCGAGCGCGGCCAGGCGACCGCCAAGCGCCTCCGCTTCCTCCGGGACCTCGAGGACGGCATCCCGCCGCGCGTCACGCGGGAGGAGGTGCTCGCCGCGTACGCCGACGCGAGGCCGAAGATCGAGGACTTCGTCACGAACCGCCCCGACAACATCGACGCGCGGTTCCTGCTCGCGGCGCTCCTGCAGGAGTACGCCGAATTCCTCACCGGCAAGGACTACCCCGAGACCATGGCGGCGCAGCGGGAGCAGCTCGTGTCGGACAACTCGGCCGAGGCGGACAAGCTCTTCCAGGCGGCGATCGGGCACTACGACGAGGTCGTGAAGCGCATGGCGACCGCGCGGGGGGACAAGGATCCCGACATCACCGATCCCGACTACCAGAAGCTCACGCAGGCGCAGTACCAGGGCGCGAACGCCGTGATGCGCCTCGCGCTGCTCCATCCGAAGGGGCCCAAGTTCAACTTCAACTCCGAGGCGGCGATCGAGAAGCTCGATGCCTTCTTCAACGAGCACTACGACGAACTCCACGGCGCGTTCGCCCTGCTCGACCTCGGGACGATCAACTACGAGCGCGGCCGGCGGCTCGGCATGCGCGACGACATGGAGACGGGGGCGAACTACTTCAGGCAGATCATCATGGACGTGCCCGAGGATCCGACCGTGAAGGACACCTCGGAGGTGATCGCGAAGGCGCTCTACTGGTATGCGCGCGCGTCCAATGCGCTGGCCCTCGGCGAGGGCGCCCTTGGCAAGCCGCAGCCCGTCTGGTTCGACAACGCGATATCCGTGGCGGCGCAGTTGCGGGAGAAGCTCAAGTCCGACCCGAAAAACCCGTGGGCCCTGAAGGCGCTGCTCCAGGTGGCGGAGGCCTACGCGGCGCAGAACCGGCTGAAGGATGCGGTGGCGGTCGCGGGCGAGGTGCTCGCTTCGGCGCGCACGACCGGTCAGAGGCAGATCGGGAAGGACGCGACGGATCTCCTGACCCCCCTGGTGGGACGCGTGGCGGATGCCGGCGTCCTCGACGCGGCGCTCCTCTTCGAGATGGGCGAGGCGCTCTCGGCGCAGGGGCGCACGGCCAACGCGATCGCCTTCTACGAGAAGGCCGTGGCGTCGTCCGCGACGGACGAGGAGCGCCTGAAGGTGGGCTACCCGGCCCTCGTCCGCATCGCGCGCGAGTACCGGAAGGACAGGCGCAACTTCGCGGCGGCCGAGGTCGCCGGCCGCGTCGTCGCCGAGTACGTGAAGGACGCCGACCGCAACGAGCTCTCGGACTTCGGCGGCACGGCGGCCGACGCGTGCAACCTCGCGCGCATCGTCTGGAAGGAGATCGCGGACGCCACGAAGCGGCCCCAGGACGACGCCGAGTACAAGAGGGTCCGCGACCTCTTCGTCAAGGAGTTCCCGGGGCATCCGGAGAACAGCGACCAGGCGTTCGCGGCGGCGCGCGAGCTGTTGGCGAAGGGCCAGTACGAGCAGGCGGCATCGAGCCTCGTGGACATCCCCAGCTCCTCCCGCAACTACTGGCAGGCGCAGCGGATGGTCCCCGGGTGCTACCGGCAGCTCGCGATCGACGAGAAGGAGCCGGAGAAGTCGAGGACGTGGCACGAGAAGGCGCTCGCCGCCGCCCAGAACCTCGTCGCGCTCGCGGCCAAGGGGGCGGCGGACGATCCGCAGGTGGCGTCGTCGCGCCAGACGGGCGAGCTGTTCGTCGCGCTCTCGTTCGCCTCGCTCGCGCGGTGGCCGGAGGCGCTGGCCGCGATCGATGCCTACCTCACGCGCTACGGCGATCCGCTCATCCAGCGCGGCGCCGAGTTCGTCGTGAAGATCGACGCGCACCTCGCCCAGAAGCAGCTGTCCGAGGCCGAGGCCGCGCTCGCGGTGATGCTCAAGCGCGCGCCCCCGGGCCCCCCGACGCGCTACGCGAGCTACACCGTGTTCAAGGCCCTCTATGAGGCATACCAGAAGCTCGAGTCGGGGCCGGAGCGCGTCGCGATGGCGGGCCGTGCGGCCGCGATCCTCGAGACGTGGCTCGAGACCCAGAAGGACGTCGGCTGGGACCTCCGGTACCGCCTCGGCCAGGTGCTCTTCGACGCCCAGCGGTGGGGCGACGCGGCGGAGGCGTTCGAGGCGGCGGCCGGGCTTGCGCCCGACGACCGCAGGCAGCAGCTCACGCTCTCGGCCGCGGAGGCGAAGTACCAGCAGCTCGAGACCGAGAAGGACGTTCCCGCCCAGGTCAGGATCGAGAACCTCGCGAAGGTCCGCGACCTCTTCACGGACGTGCTCATCCCGCCGGATCCCAAGGACCCCGAGAAGAAGGAGCAGGTGAAGGTCCTCCAGGCGCTGGCGAACCCGAGCGCCTATCCGTCGCGGGAGATGTTCGACCGCGTGAAGAGGATGCCGCGGGCGATCTATGTGGCGGCGCAGATCTATGCAAAGTCCTCGCCGCCGGGCATCGACGGGCGCTACCTCGCGATCCGCCTCATCACGCTGCTCCAGGAGTTCACGCTCCCGGTCTCGCAGCCGGGCAAGGCGCACCTCGACGAGTTCATCCCGGTCTGGTGGGACGGCGCGGAGCTGATGCTCCGCACCTACCTCGCGATCGCGCAGTCGGGCACGGGCGCGAAGGAGAAGGACCAGGCGTCGCGCGGGCTCGGTTACGCCCGCAAGCTCGCGTACGAGAACCCGAAGATGGACGGGCCCAACCGCGTGGCCACCGTGGCGGCGCTCGAGGCCCAGCTGAAGGCGCTCGCGCCCAAGTGAGGAGGAAGGGAATGATGCGTTTCGGCACCTATGCGGCGGTGGCCGTCGCGGCCCTTCTCGGAGGGGCCGCCGGCGCACAGGAGATGCTCGAATACGCGGAGCCCGACGGCACCGTGAAGGCGGCGCCCGTCGACCGCGTGAACAAGGAGGACGAGAAGGACTTCAGCGCCCGCATCCTCGTGGGGGGCCGTCCGCGCCGGCTCGACATCCCGTCGCGGCGCATCGTGTCCTTCCGCCGGGGCGACGCGGACGCCGAGAACCAGTGGTCGAAGCGCCTCGCGACCGGCCGGCGCCTCTTCGCGACCGGCCAGCTCGCGACCCAGGCGACGCCGCCGGTGCCGGGCGCGGAGGAGACGTTCGAGAAGATCGCCTACTCGATCGAGAAGGGGCTCCCCGGCGAGGAGGCGGAGTACCAGGCGCTGCCCTGGCACAACGAGTACGCCCTCTTCTACCTGATCGAGACGCGGTACCAGATGGGCCTCCAGGGCGACAAGACGAAGCTCGCCCAGGCGCTCGCGAACGTGGAGGAGTTCAAGCAGCGGTCGGTCAAGAAGCAGAGCATCGACTGGGATGTGCCGGCGGAGAAGGGCACGACCAAGAAGGCGAAGGTCTACTGCTGGGGCGACAGCCGCCTCCTCCCCCATGTCCTCCTCCTCGAGGCCCGGATCCTCGCGGCGCAGGGCGAGAAGGAGAAGACGCTCGCAGCCTTCGACGCGGTCATCGACCGCGCCAAGAAGCCCGAGACGCCGCCCACCCTCTTGACCGAGGCGTTCATGGCGAAGGCCGAGTTCGAGGCGGCCGGGCAGCCGAGCGAGCAGCAGGAGAGCATCTTCCGCGCTGCCGGCAGCACGCTCTCCGGGCTCGCGCGCAACCAGCCGGACGAGTACGGCAAGCGGGTCGTCACCCGTGCCGCGAACCGCGCCCTGCTCCGGGGAGCCGACCTCCTCCGGGAGAGCGCGGAGCAGCAGAAGGTCACGTGGGACACCCCGCTCTCCCGCTACCAGCAGCTCCAGGCGGGGGAGGGGCAGAAGGACCCCGCCGTCCGGCTGGGCGCGCAGGCCGGGATCGGCGCCTGCCTCGTCGAGAAGGGGCAGGGGGAGACGGCCTACAAGGCCCTCCTCCCCGTGGTGGTCGGCGGCGAGGCGGAGCCCGAGCAGATCGCGCTTTCCCTCTACTACATCGGGAAGGCCGCGAGCCTCTTCGGCGACGAGATCGACCGGCAAGGGGGGAAGGGAGACATCCTCCGTGCCGAGTCGGAACGGTGGTGGGCCGACCTCAGGGCCAGGTACCCCACTTCTCGCTGGGCAGAAAGAGCCAAGTAGACGTAGAATGCCGCGCTTGCGTCGGGCCGCGGCCCGACGACGCGCAAGAAAGTAACGACGAAAGGAGTGGACGCTCATGAAGGCCATGCGTATGGCCGCGGTGGCGCTGATCGCGATCGCCGCGCTCGGGTTTCTCGCCTCGCCGGCGCTCGCCCAGGGAACGACGGAGGAGCCTGCGAAGAGCTGGTTCGAATCGTACGTGTCCGCCGGCGGCGCGATCGGCTGGATCATCGTGTTCATGTCGTTCGTTGGCCTCGCGCTCATCATCGAGCATGCGGTCAACATCAAGCGGGACAAGGTCGTGCCGCCCCAGCTGATCGACGAGATCGAGGGCATGTTCGAGAACGAGGAGTACCAGGAGGCGCTCGAGCTCTGCGAGGCGGAGCCGAACTTCCTCACCAACGTCCTCGCGGCCGCGCTGCCGAAGATCAACCAGGGCTTCGACACGATGAAGACCGCGATGGCGGACGTGGCGGAGGAGGAGGCGATCAAGCTCCAGCAGAAGATCAGCTACCTCTCGCTCGTCGGCAACATCGCCCCGATGATGGGCCTCTTCGGCACGGTCACGGGCATGATCAGCGCGTTCGACACGATCGCCCGCGTCGGCGCGGCCGTCACGCCGGCCGACCTCGCGAGCGGCATCTCGCAAGCGCTCGTGACGACGTTCCAGGGCCTGCTCGTGGCGATCCCGTGCACGGTGGGCTACTTCATCTTCCGCAACAAGGTGGTGCGGGTCGTGCTCGAGATCAACGCCATCGCGGACGAGTTCGTGGAGCGCTTCCGCGGCAAGTAGCGTGGACTGTCCCCGCGCGAGCCCGTCGACCAGGAGGCAGCAATGAGTGCAGCGAGAGACATGCAGGACGATGAACGCGCCGGCATGGACATGACGCCCATGATCGACGTCGTGTTCAACCTGCTGATCTTCTTCATGCTGATCAGCGACCTGAACCAGAAGGACCTCGTCGAGCTCACCCTCCCCGTCGCGTACATGGCGGAGGAGGACAAGGGCCAGGAGGAGGACGACCGCGTCATCCTCAACGTGGACAAGTACGGCCAGCTCATGTGGAAGCAGAAGAACGTGAGCCTCGAGGAGCTGGGCACGATCCTCTCGACCGCCCGCGACCGGTACGAGATCAAGATGAGGCAGCAGGGCAAGACGGGGCTCGAGCCGCTGCCGAGCGGGGGCATGGCGTCGAAGCTCTACGTGCTGCTCCGCGCGGACAAGGACACCCCGTGGCAGCACGTCCAGTGGCTCATGACGATCATGGCGGAGCAGAAGCTCTACAAGCTCCAGTTCGCGACCAAGAAGTTCCGCGACGGCACCTACAAGGACGAAGCGGAAGCAAGGGCGCTGGATGCCCTCACGCAGAAGGAGTTCATCGCGACCTCGAAGGGGGGGCAGTAGCCATGTCGATGAAGAACCTCAAGAAGGAGCTGTCGGCGCCCATGGAGATGAACATGACGCCGATGATCGACGTCTCGTTCCTCCTGATCATCTTCTTCATCTGCCTTCCCATGAAGGCGCTCGAGGGCAAGATCCAGGCGTTCCTGCCGACGGACAAGGGCATCAACCCCACGAAGACCGAGCCGCCGCTCGAGATCAAGGTGAGCGTCCACATCGTCGCGCGGCAGGAGGTGAAGCAGCTCTACCCGCCGGCGGCGCCGCAGGGCGTCACCGACTCGGTCCCGCGTTCCATGCAGAGTGTGCCGACGAACTTCCGCTTCAAGATCGGGAACGACGAGACCGCCGACCTGCGCGAGGTGTACGACTACATCAAGAGGGCGTACGCGGCGGTCAAGGACACCCCGAACGCGAAGATCACGGGCGAGATCAAGGCGGGCCACAAGGTCCCGCACAAGTTCGTCGTGGCCGTGCTCAACAAGTTCGCGGAAGCCGGCATGGAGAAGGTCGACTTCTACGGGACCGCCATCCCGCCGCGGAACCTGAGGCAGGCGAAGTTCCTGCCCTATCCGCTCAAGAACTACGAGACCTCAGACTAGACCGTGTCCACTCCGGATCATCCGAGGGCGGCCCCGCGGGGCCGCCCTTTTCTTTGGGCTACGCTCGCCGCGCTCGCGCTCTTCGGCGTGTGGGCGATCCTCAAGCCGCCGCCGCCGCGGAACGTCCTGATCGTCACGATCGACACGCTGCGCGCGGACGCGCTCGACCCCGAGGACATGCCCGCGACGCTCGACGCCGCGAGGCGCGGCACGCGCTTCACTCGCGCCCGCACGCCCGTGCCGCTGACGCTGCCCGCGCACGCGACGATCCTCACGGGCGTGCTGCCGCCCGTCCACGGCATCCGCGACAACACGGCGGCACCGATCCCCGATCCGGCCGCGCGGCCCTACACGCTCCTCGCCGAGGAGTTCCAGGACGCGGGCTACGCGACGGCGGCCTTCGTCGGCAGCGGCGTCCTCGACCCGCGCTACCGGTTCGACCGCGGCTTCGAGACCTACCGACATCCGCCCGCGCCGGCCCCCCGGGCCCCCTCCTTTCCCGAGCTCGACGCGAAGGAACAGGCGAAGCGCGTGCGCGATTGGCTCGCCGCCCGCCCGAAGGACCGGCCCTTCTTCCTCTGGGTCCACCTCTGGGATCCGCACGCGCCCTACCGGCCCTACGACGGCGACGAGCGGCGCGCGGGCACCGACGCGGGCGACCCGGACGAGCTGCGCTACAAGGGCGAGGCGCGGCGCGTCGACGCGGCGATCGAGGAGATCCTCGGGCTCGTGGACGAGGCGACGACGATCGTGGTCCTCACGGCCGACCACGGCGAGTCGCTCGGCGAGCACGGCGAGGCGACGCACGGGCACCTGTGCCACGGCGCCACGATGGACGTGCCGCTCGTGCTCCTCGGGCCGGGCGTCCGGGCGGACCATGCGGAGGCGCGCGTGGCGGGCCTCGAGGACATCGCGCCCACGCTGCGGAGGCTCTGCCGGCTCGATGCGCGCGACGGCGACGGCTTCGACCTGCTCTCGCTGCCGGAGGAGAGGGTCCACGCGGGAGAGAGCCTCTACGGCCACCGCCTGTACCGGTGGGCGCAGCAGTCCGTCGCGTTCGACGGGCGCTTCGCGCTCCTGGACGGCGGCCCGCGCGTCGAGCTCTACGACCGCGCGGCGGATCCGAAGGAGCTCTCCCCGCTCCGGGACCACGCCACCCACCCCGCGTACGAGCGGCTCGACCGCGTGCTCCAGGGGTATCGCGATCGGGAGGGGGCCGGGGGGAGGGACGCGGAGATCACCGCGGCGCCGATCCCCTACGGGATCCCCTTGGTGCCGCAGGCCGCCTTCCTGCCCGTCGCGGAGAACCGCAAGCTCCGGGACGCGCGCTCGTCGCTGCCGTCGGCCATGCTGCTCGAGCGGGCGACCACCGCGATCGCGGCGGGGGGGCAGGAGCTCGTGCGGGCCTTCCTGGGGCCGCTGGAGGCGCTGGAACGCGAGGATCCGACGAACCCCGCGCCCTGCCTCGTCCGGGGCCGCGCCCTCCTGTTCGCGCTCGGGGATCCGCGGGGGGCCGTCGCGGCGCTGGAGGAGGCCGTGCGCCGGGGCTACGACAACGCGGACGTGGACCGGCTCCTCGCGAAAGCGGCCGAGGACGCGCGGGACGATGCCGCGCTGGCGCGCGTCCGGGCGAGGATCGCCGAGCGGGAAAAAACGGCCCGGTGACCCGGCCGTGACAGCGAACGGTTGAGGTAGCGGGCGTCGCTTTCGGGCCCTATTGAACGCCCGGAGGCGTTCGGGTACTCTCCCGCGTCCGTTCCCAGGGCAGGGAGCGGAGCAGATAGGGCATTACGGCAAGAAGCGAAGCGGGACCCCCGTGGGCAACGGGGTCCCGGTCGAGGGGCGAGCCCTCGACGAAAGGGCACACGATGAAGAGCGAACGCCGCGGCATCTTCCTGACGATCCTCGCCGCATTCCTCGTCGCGATCCTCCCGGCCTGCAAGGCATCGAAGAAGGAGGAGGAGGCTCCGCCGACCGAGGCGCAGCCCGTCGAGGCGCAGCCCGAGGCGGAAAGGGCGCTCGACACCGCCGAGATGGATCGGCAGGCGAAGACGGAGTTCGAGGCGGTCATGTTCGGCCAGCACATGGAGCTGGCCCGCCAGTACCGGAACGCGCTCGAGCTCGACCGCGCGCTCGCGGAGGTCGATCACGCGCTCGGGTACCGGCCGTCGTCCGACGAGGCTTCCCGCCTGCGCGGCGAGATCCTGCGCCTCATGGGCGACCGCGCCGGCGAGACGCGCACGGTCATCGACGACCAGTTCGAGGCGTTCAACGTCAAGCGCGAGGAGCAGAAGGTCACGGTACGCCGCCTGATCGGCGAGGGCCGCCAGGCGATGGAGGCGAAGAGCTACGACGCCGCCGACGAGTCGTTCGAGCGCGCGCTCTTCATCGTGAGCTCCGCGAAGCTCTCGCCGCTCGGCATGGACGACCAGCTGGCCCAGCTGGGCTCCGAGGCCGAGGCCGGCAAGAAGGAGCTCGAGCGCCGCATGGCCGAGGCGGAGGCGGAGCAGGAGAGGCGCGACACGGCGGCGGCCCTGAAGCAGGTCGCCGAGATCGAGGAGAAGCAGCTCATGGAGGCGCGCGAGCGCCGGGCCAAGATGCTCTCCTCGGCCATCGACGCCTTCAACCGCGAGGATTTCGACCTCGCCGAGAACTACGCACAGCAGGTCCTCCGCGAGGAGCCGGACAACACGGTCGCGCACGACCTGCTCGAGAACGCGCGCCGCGCCCGGCACAAGAACGTCAACGAGGCCTACCTGCGCGAGCTGAAGGACTCCTTCCGCCGCTGGCAGGTCGACATCGAACAGACCAAGGTCCCCTCGACGAAGATCCTCTCGTGGCCGTCCCAGAGCTTCTGGGACAAGATCGGCATCGTCCGCGCGATGCGCGACGTCGGCGGCGGCGGGCGCGAGATGACGCCCGAGGAGGCGGCCGTCCTCAACACGCTCAACACGCGGACGATCTCGCTCCCCTTCGAGGGCGCGCCGTTCCCGCAGGTCGTCGACTACCTGTCGGCCTCGTGCGGCGTCAACTTCGTCATCGACCCGCGCGCCCGCGAGGAGCTGGACGCCGCGGAGATCACGCTCCAGGCGGACAGCGTCACGGTCAAGGACGGCATCGACCTGATCCTCATGCAGGTGTCCGCCGAGGGCAACATCGTCATCCAGATCACCGGCAACGTCGTCCGCTTCCTCAAGAAGGAGAACGTCCAGAAGGACATGACCCTGCGGATCCACCCGGTGGCCGACCTGACCCTCGGGCTCACGGACTTCATCCCGCCGCAGATCACGCTGGTCGGCGTGGACGAGGACTCCGAGGCGCCGCTGTTCGGCGGCCAGGCCGAGGAGGCGCCCCAGCCCTACGGCACGATCGAGGAGCTCCAGGAGCTCGTCCGGACCTCCGTCGCGCCGGCGGCGTGGGAAGAGGGCGCCCAGATCACCCCGCAGGGCAAGAACCTGGTCGTCTACGCGCCCCCGGAGGTGCAGAACCAGGTCGCCCAGTTCCTCGACGACCTCCGCGCGTTCGCGGGCATCGTCATCACGATCGAGTCGCGCTTCCTGACCGTCAGCGACAACTTCCTGCGCGATCTCGGCGTCGACATCCGCGGCACGGGCGGCTCCAACGGCGGCCCGCTGGCCGTCCTCGACGACGTGACGAACGGCCTCGTGAACAACGCGTCGGCCGGGTTCGACAACAGCGGCCCCGGCGTCGGCGGCGGCGGCGCGGCGCTGTCCCCCTCGAGCGGCATCTACTTCAACGACGGCAGCGACGGCGACTTCCGCGGCCGCACGGAGAACATCTTCACGAGCCCGCTCGGCAACGTGCTCTCGGCCCTCGGCGGCGGCACGTTCGCGATGACCTACCTCGACGACATCGCGCTGACGGTCATCGTCCGGGCGACGGAGAAGACGGCGCGGGCCCGCGAGCTGACGGCCCCGAGCCTCACGGTCTACAACACGCAGCGCGCGAACATCACGGTCGTCAACCAGATCAGCTTCATCGAGGACTTCGACGTCGAGGTCGCCCAGACGGCGTTCATCGCCGACCCGGTGATCGGCGTCATCCAGGACGGCCTCACGCTCGACGTCCGGCCGACGGTCAGCAACGACCGCCAGTTCATCACGCTGGAGCTCCGGCCGACGATCGCGGACGTCGTCACCCCGATCGAGACCTTCCAGACGCTCCTCGGCGCGGCCATCGCGCTCGGCGCCGCGCAGAACCCGGTGACGATCCAGCTCCCCGAGCTGGACCTCAAGGTGGCCGAGTCCACGGTCCGCATCCCGGACCGCGGGTCGATCCTCCTCGGCGGGCTCAAGGACATCCGCGTCCAGGACGCGAAGTCCTCCTCGCCGATCCTCGGCAACATCCCGATCCTCTCCTTCCTCTTCAGCCGCCAGGGCAAGTCGGAGGAGATCGAGCACCTGATGATCATCATCACCGCGACGATCACCGATCTGCAGGAGGCCGCCCAGAACCTCCGCGGCTGATCCCGTTCCTGAGCTAACCTAGGGGCCCCGGCGATGTGCCGGGGCCCTTCGCATTCCATGGCCATCCGCGCGGTCCTGTTCGACATCGACGACACGCTCTTCCCGACGACGAAGTTCGCCGGGCGGGCGCGCCGGCGCGCCGTCGACGCGATGGTCCACGCCGGCCTCGACGTGGATCCGGAGGCCGCGTACCGGGAGCTCGAGGAGGTCGTCCGCGAGTTCTCGAGCAACTACGGCCACCACTTCGACAAGCTCGTGCTGCGGCTCGCCTCGCGCCTGAAGCCGGGGGTGCATCCCGCGATCGTCATCGCCTCCGGCATCTGCGCCTACCACGCGGCGAAGGAGCACATCCGGCCGTACCCCGACGCGGTCCGCGCGCTCTCCGCGCTGGGCCAGACCGACCTCTGCCGCGGGGTCGTGACGAACGGCCTCACCGTGAAGCAGGCGGAGAAGCTCGTGCGGCTCGGCCTCGAGCGCGCCTTCAGCCCCAACGCGATCTTCATCAGCGAGGAGCTGGGCGTCGCGAAGCCCCACCCGAAGATCTTCACGATCGCGTGCGAGAGCCTAGGCATCCGCCCGGCCGAAGCGATCTACGTCGGCGACCATCCGGCGAAGGACGTCGATCCGGCGCACGAGGCCGGGCTCCTCACGTGCCTCCGGCGCGGCGAGGGCCGGCACGGCGACGAGGCCGCGCAGCACGAGCCCGACATCGCCGTGGACACGCTCGACGACCTGATCGGCGTCCTCAAGGAGCGGTTCCGCGTGCCGATCCCGGCGTGAAGCTGACGGTCATCCTGCCCTTCTACGACGAGGCGGCGCTCCTGTCGTCCGTCCCGGATCTCCTGGCCCGCGTGCGACAGGCGCTCGAAGGCCACGACGTGCGGCTGCTCGCGATCGACGACGGCTCGAGCGACGGGACCGGCGCGGGCCTCGAGGCGATCGCGGGCCTCGACGTCCTTCACCACGCGCGCAACCGCGGCGTCGGTGCCGCGATGGCGACCGGTCTCGAGAGCGCGACCGGCGACGCGGCGCTCGTCTTCGACCCGGACGAGGCGTACGCGCCCGACGTGCTGCCGAGGCTCGTCGCGGCGCTCGACAAGGCCGACGTCGCGACCGCCTCCCCGTACCACCCGGACGGCGGCGTCGAGGGCGTCGGCGCGTTCCGTCTCCTCCTCTCCCGGGCCGCGTCGCTCCTCTACCGCCTCCGCACGAAGGCGCCGCTCAAGACCTTCACGTGCGCGGTGCGCGCCTACCGCCTCCCGGCCGCGCGGGGCCTCCTCCCTGCCCCGGAGGACTTCACCGCCGCTGCGTACCTCCTCGCGAAGGCGCTGGCGGAAGGCCTCCGCGTCGCCGAGGTGCCGGCCCGGCTCCGCGTCCGCCGCGCCGGGAGGAGCAAGATGCGCATCCTCCGGACCGCCCGCGCCCACCTGAGGCTCCTTCGTGACCTGCCCGTGACCCCCCCCCGTCACCGTTAGCCGCCGTGAGGGTCGTCACGATCCCCGCGACGGGGGAGAGCTTCGATCTCGACCGGCCGGGCGCCGTCGCCAAGTGGAACCGCGCGCTCAACCGGCGCTACGGGATGGAGAACCTCCGCGGCCACGGGAACCTCCTCGTCCGCCGGATCGAGCGTCGGCGCCGCCGGAACCTCGCGGCCCTCGTGCCGCCCTTCGACCGGGCGCTCGACCTCGGGGCGGAGGACGGAAGCCTCGCCGCGGAGTGGCGCGGGAAGGGGCGGTTCGTGCTCCTCGTCGACCTCGATGCCGCCATGCTGGGAAGAGGGGGGGCTCCGGGGGCGGCTGCCGATGCGATGCGGCTGCCTGTCCGGAGCCGCTCCGTCGACGTCGTCGTCCTCTCCGCGATCCTCGAGCATGTGCTCGAGCCGGAGGATGCCGTCGCCGAGGCGGCGCGTGTGCTCCGGCCGGGTGGATGTCTCGTCGCCTACGTCCCGTGGGACGCGGCGGTCGTCCGGTTGAAGCGCTGGGCGCGCCGGCTCGGACTCCGGCTCGGCGCGCTCGCCGAGGGGCAGGCGCCGGGACACCTCCGGACCTTCGACCGCGCGAGCGTGCGCCGCCTCTTCGGGCAGGTCGCGCGCGAGGTGCGCGTCCGCCTCGATCCCCTTTCGCTCGGGTACTACGTCGAGGCGCGCGTCTGATGTGCGGGATCGCGGGGACGCTCGCCGGTGCGCCCGGCACCCTTGAGCGCATGCTCGACCGGCTCAAGCACCGCGGCCCCGACGGGCACGCGGCGGCCGACGGGCGCCTCTCGCGGCTCGGCTGCGCGCGACTCGGGATCCGCGGCGGGGAGGACGGCGCGCAGCCCCTCCGCACGAGGCGGGGGCTTCTCGTCTTCAACGGCGAGATCTACAACACCAAGGAGCTCGTGAAGGACCTCGCGTGGCACGGCGTCCGGGTGGACGGCCGCAGCGACACCCGGGTCCTCGGCGCGCTCCTCGACCAGTACGGCATCAAGGCCGTCGACCGGCTGAACGGCATGTACGCGTTCGCGTGGGACGACGGGGAGAAGGTGTGGCTCGCGCGCGACCCCGTCGGCGTGAAGCCGCTCTACTACCGCGACGGGGCGTTCGCCTCCGAGATCACGCCGCTCCTCGGCCCGGGTGCGCGGCCCCGCGCCGCGGCGATCGCGCGCTGGACGACCTTCCACTGCGCGTACGGCGAGGAGACCTTCTTCGAGGGGGTCCGGCGCGTGCCGCCCGGAGGCATCGTGACGCTGCCGGACGGCCGCGTCCACCGCCGCGGATCCTTGACCCTTGCCCCCGCACCCCCCAATCCCGCCCTCACCCCGGAGATGCTCCGCAAGGTGCTCGCGCGGGCGGTCCGCGACGCGACGCCCTCGGAGCCCTTCGGCGTCACCCTCTCGGGCGGCATCGACTCGACGCTCGTCCTCGCGCTCGCGGAGGGGGCGGCGGTCGCGTTCCACGGCCGCGTCGCCGAGGAGGGGTGCGACGAGGCGCCCTACGCGCGGTCCGCGGCCGAGGCGCTCGGCGTCCCGCTCCGCGAGATCCCCGTCACCGCCGAGGCGTGCAGGGAGGCGCTGCCGCAGGTCGTGCGCGCGATGGAGGAGCCCGCCGCGGGGCCCGGCGTGCTCGGGCAGTGGATCGTCGCGCGCGAGGCGTCGCGCGAGGTGCGCGTGCTCCTCTCGGGCTGCGGGGGCGACGAGCTCTTCGGCGGCTACGCGCGCGCGGCCGCGCTCGCCTTCGACGAGCCGCCGCCGGGGCTCGAGGCGTATGCGCCGCTCTTCGCCCGGGTGAAGGGGCTCCCGCCCGCCGCGCGCGCGCGGGCGCTGCTCGACCGCCGCGAGGGCGCGCTCTTCACCCGGGACTTCCTCGCGGCGCACCCGCCGCCGGAGGAGGAGATCGGGGATGCCGTGGCCGCCGAGCTCGCGATCACGCTCCCGGCGCTCCTCCACGTGGAGGACCGGGTCACGATGGCGTTCGGGATCGAGGGGCGCGTGCCCCTGCTCGACCGCCGCCTCGTGCGCTCCGCCGTGCGGCTGCCGCCGGGGGCGCGCGTGGACGCGCGCGGCCGGCTGAAGGCTCTCCTCCGTGACGCCGCGGAGCCGCTGCTGCCGGAGGCCGTGCGCGCGCGCCGCGACAAGATGGGGTTCCCGCTGCCGGTCGGCGCGTGGTGCCGGGGGCCGTGGAGGGATCTCGTGATGGACGTCTGCTGCGGCCCGCGGGCGCGGGAGCGCGGCGTCGTGGATGCCGAGGCCGTCGCGCGGGCGGTCGACGAGGGCGGCCGCTTCGACCGCGGCCTCTTCGCGGCGCTCTTCCTCGAGCTCTGGTTCCGGAGCTTCATCGATGGCTGACCTCGGCACGCGCCCCTTCCGGATCGGCGTCCTCCTGACGCTGCTCGTGGCGAGCTTCCTCGCGGTCGCGCCCGCGATGGAGGGCGACGTCCTCTCCTACGACGACGAGGCGGTGCTCGTGGCCTCGGACGACGGGCCGGGCGCGCTCCACCGGAGCGCCTGGTCGTTCTTCGACATCGACCAGACCTTCTACTTCACCTACCTTCCGCTCTACGGTCTCTCGTACTGGGTGGACGGCAAGCTCGGCGCGACGGTCGAGGAGCCGACGCTCTTCCACGTCCAGAACGTCCTCTGGCACGCGGCGGCGAGCTACGTCCTCTTCCTCCTGCTGGGCCTCCTCGTCGCGAACCGGTGGGGGGCGCTCCTCGGCGCGCTGCTCTTCGCCGTGCACCCGCTCCACGTCGAGTCCGTCGCGTGGATCGCGTCCAGGAAGGACGTGATGAGCGGTTTCCTCTGCCTTGCCGCCTGGCTCGTGGCCGTCAAGTCGGAGGAGCGGCGCCTCCTCCTCCTCCCCGCACTCCTCCTCTTCCTCCTCGCCTGCTTCGCGAAGGCCTCGGCGATCGTGCTCCCCGCGCTGCTCCTCGCGGCGGCGCTCCTGCTCCCGCGCTACCGGGGGCGGCGGGCCGGCGCGGCGCTCGGCACATGGCCGTTCTTCGTCGCGGCGCTCCTCCCGCTCGGGGTCCATCTCTTCTTCGGGTCCGAGGCGGGCGTCGTCTCGGGCGCGCGTCCCCTCGGCGAGCGCGTGCTCGGCCTCGTCGCCGGGTGGGGCGGCGCGATCGGGCGGACGCTCCTGCCGCTCGGGCTCTCGATCGACTACCCCGAGACGATCGCGACGAGGCTCGCCGAGGTGCTCGGCCCCGGCCTCCTCCTCCTCCTCGCGCTCCTCCTCGTTCCCCTCCTGTGGCGGCGCGCCCCGGCCGCGGCGTTCGGCGTGGCCGCGTTCTTCGTCGCGCTGCTGCCGTTCAACAACGTCTTCCCCTCGACGGCGGTGCTCGCCGCCGACCGGTACCTCTATCTCTCGATCGCCGGGGTCTCGGCGGTCGTCGCGTGGGCCGCCGGGAGGTGGACGTGGGGGGGGGCCGGGGGCGCCGTGCTCGTCCTCGTCTGCCTCGCGCTCTCGATCTCAGGGTCGCGGCGCTTCCGCTCCGACGAGGAGCTGTGGACCGCGACGATCGCGGCTCGCGACGACTCCGCGCTCGCCTACGTGAACCGCGGCCTCGCGCGGACGGAGAACGGCGTGAAGCCGGATCCGGCGGGGATCGCCGACCTCGAGTCGGGGTATGCGCGCGCGCGGATCGACGAGCACCGGGCGAAGGCGGCGGCAGCGATGGTGCTGCCGCTGCTCGAGTCGGGCCGCGTCCAGGAGGCGATTGAGCGCGCGGACGACGCGCTGCGGAACGCGACGGGCGAGACCCCCGACGCGCGCCGGTTCCGCGCGACGGTCCTCTACAACAAGGGGCTCGTGCAGGGCCTGGGCGCGGGCGCGCACGCCGCGGCGGCGCGCTCGTTCGTCGCGTCGGCGCAGCTCTGGCCGCGCTACCAGTCGTGGTACGAGGCGGGACGCGCCTGCTTCCGGGCCGGGCTCGGGGACGACGCGCGCATCGCGCTCGAGAAGGCGGCGGCGCTCGACCGGTCGCGGCCCGAGCCGCACCTCTACCTCGCGCTCCTCTGGAAGCACGCCGGGGACAAGGAGCGCTGGAAGCAGGCGCTCGAGGAGGCCGAACGGAGGGCGCCCGAGGATCCCGCGGTCGCCGGCGGCTGGGTCGACTACTGGGTCGACGACCGCTCGCCCAACTACGTGAAGGCCGAGGAGCAGCTCGCGCGCGTGTCCGACGCGGCGACGCGGAAGGAGCTCGGGGCGCAGGTCGATGCGCAGCGCGCGCTCTACCGGTTCCGGCGAGGCGAGATCGCGGAGGCCGTGAAGGCGGCGGACCGCGCGCGCGAGGAAGGGCTCGCGGACGCGTCGGACCTCGGGCAGGTCTACGTCGAGGCGGGGCGGTACGACGACGCGGTCGCGTGCTACCGGAGCGGGGCGGAGGGCGGCGCGACGCGGCGCGACGCGGCGGCCCGCGCGCTCGCGCTCAAGGCGGCGGCGCGGCTCCGGGAGGACGACGACGCCGCGGCGGTCGCCGCGATGCAGGAGGCGCTCGCGGAGGGGCCGCTCCGGATCGACGCCGGCGCCGTGCCGCTCGAGGGCGAGATCGAAGACCTCCGCGCTGCCGCGGACGCGCGGCTGCTCCTCCTCGCCGCGGCCGGCGTGGCCGGCGACCGCGACCTCGCGCTGCGGTTCTCCGGGAGCGTGCTCGGGGACGACCCCGAGGGCGCGGATCGGCGCCTCTTCTACCTTCTGCGCGCGCTCGTCCGCGCGCACTGCGCGGAGGATCTCGCGGGCGCGGAGGACGACCTGCGCCTGCTCGTCGGCGAGGATCCCGCGGACCTCTGGGCGCGGATCCGCCTCGCGCAGGTGCTCACGCGGCGGGGGCTCCTCGACCTGCACGGCGATGCGGGGCGCCGGCGGCAGGGGGAGGCGCGGATCGACGAGGCGATCGCGATCCTCTCGGACGCGATCGCGGAGGCGCCGGATTCGATGCCGGCGCGGCTCGCCCGCGGCGAGGCGCGTTTCGCGAGGGGCGACCTCAACGGCGCGAAGGCGGACTATCTCGCGCTGCGCGAGCGCGGCCAGGGCGTGAGGGAGGTCTGCCTCAAGGAGGCCGTCCTCCACCGGCTCGTCTACGTCCAGGGCGGCGAGCCCGACAACCTCGAGGCGGCGAAGTCGCTCCTCGGCCGCGCGCTCGAGGAGGACCCGAACGACTTCGAGGCGCTCTTCGAGCTCGGCAACGTCCACCACAACCTCTACGACCGGCAGGAGGACCCGCCGCCCCAGCGCCAGGCGGCCTTCAACCGCGCGCTCTTCTGGTACCGCCGCGCGATGGCCACGAACCCGCGGGTCAAGGCGCCGCGGGTCGAGTGGGCGCGTCTCGTGATCAAGGCCGCGCGCGAGGCGATCGCGTCGCAGGAGCTGAAGACGGCGCACGAGCTCCTCCTGCGCGTCGAGGCGGAGGCGCCGGACGTGATCGACGTCCACAAGGAGCGCGCGCGCCTCGTGCTGCAGCCCGAGTTCGGCACGGAGACGGGCATGGCCCCGGACGAGGTCTTCGAGAGGGCGGCGCGCGCGCTGGCGGAGCTGAATCGGATCGACCCGGAGGACGGCGAGATCCGGGAGCTCGAGGCGCTCTACCACCGTCGCCGCGGCTGGAGCTTCTACCTGACGTGGGCGAAGCTCGAGGCGGGCGCGAGGAAGGATCGCGCGCGCGAGCTCGCCGTGGAGGAGTTCCAGGCGGCCGTCGCGAGCTCGCCCGACGACCCCGAGAACGCGCGGATCCGGGACCTCCTGCGCGAGATCGCTCCCGAGCTGGTGGTGCTCGACGAGGCGGCGGCCAAGGCGGCGTACGAGAACGGCACGCGCGCCTTCGCGGAGGGGCGTTACGACGCGGCCGTACACGAGTTCCGCCGCTCGGTCCTGCTCTTCCCGGAGTCGGTCGATCTCCACTGGGCGCTCGCCAAGGCTCTCAAGATGGCGAAGCGCGACGACGAGGCTCGGGAGGAGTTCCGGATCGTCGCGAACCACGAGGAGGCCGACCGGTACCCCGAGGCCCTCTACGAACTCGGCTTCCTCCACCTCTCCCGGGGCGAGAAGCTTGTCGGCCGCCCCTGGCTGCAACGCTACGTCGAGACGATGGAGCGGCTCGGCCGGGGGGACGAGACCCTCGCCCGGATCGCGCGGGAGCGGCTGGCCGAGCTCGCCCGGGAGTAGCCCCCGGGGGAGATGGGCGGCAATTACGGAACCTCCGGGCGTGTTGCAGCGTTGTTGCGCTGAGGAAATCGATTGATCCGGATCCTGTGCAACGGCTCTCGACACGAGTTCCCGGCTCTGCCGATCACGATCGGACGCGACCAGGACAACGATCTTCAGCTCGAGGATGTCAACCTGTCGAGACAGCACTGTCGCATCCTCAGGACGAAGGAGGGCATCGTCGTCGAGGACCTCCACTCGAGCAACGGCACCTTCGTCAACGGCGCGAAGACCCAGCGGCAGGTCCTCTCCGCGGGGGACACGATCCTCATCGGCGTCACGACGATCTCGGTCGACTGGGACGCGGCGACCGCGCCGTCCCAGCCGAAGCGCCGGCCCGACGCCGCCGAGGCGCAGGCGCTCGCCGACGAGAACAGGGGCCTCCGGCGCCTGATCGCCGTCACGCGGATGATCGCGTCCGAGGAGAGCGAGGAGAACCTCCTCCGGCGCATCGTGGACAGCGCGGTCGAGCTGACCGGCGCCACGAGCGGCTACCTCTTCCTCGTGACGCTCCACGGCCTCGACTTCCGCGTCGCGCGCAATGCGCGCGGGCAGGACCTCGAGCACCCGGAGGACAAGATCAGCCGCTCCATCGCGCGCGAGGCGATCGAGTCCGGCCGGCCCGTCGTGACCGAGGACGCGGGCGGCGACAGCCGCTTCGCGTCGGGCCAGTCGGTCGCGCTCCTCGGGCTGCACTCGGTCCTCTGCGTGCCGCTGAAGGTGCCCGACGGCCCGCTCGGCGCGCTCTACCTCGAGCACGGCAAGATCACGTCGCAGTTCCGCGCGACGGACATCCCGCTCGTCTCCGCCTTCGCCGACTTCGCGGCGATCGCGCTCGCGGCCGCGCGCAACCTCGCCGCACTGAAGGCGCGCGAGGAGCAGCTGCGCCAGTCGCGGGCGAGGATCGGGCGGCTCAACGCGCGCCTGAAGCAGCTGCTCCGCCGGCAGGCCCAGGAGCTCGAGGGGGTGCGCGCGGACCTCGCGCTTTCGAAGCACGAGCTCGGGATGCGCTACGACTACAGCGCGATCGTGGCCGAGGGCCCGGCGATGCGCGGCGTCCTCGCGCTCCTCGACCGGATCGTCGAGACCGACGTGCCCGTGCTCCTCATCGGCGAGACCGGCACCGGCAAGGAGCTGATCGCGCGGGCGCTGCACCACAACGGCCCCCGCCGCAGCGCGCCTTTCGTCGCCGTCCCGTGCGCGTCCATTCCCGAGGCTCTCTTCGAGGCCGAGCTGTTCGGGGGGGCTCCGGGGGCCGCGAAGGGCCTTCTCGCGCAGGCGGCCGGCGGGACCCTCTTCCTCGACGACGTGCAGGCGATCCCCCTCCCGCTCCAGGGGCGCGTCCTCGAGGTGCTCCGCAAGGAGGGCGAGGGGTCCATCCGCCCGGTGGCCGCGGCCGCGGAGCCCCTGGACGAGGCCGTGAAGACCGGGAAGTTCCTCCCCGAACTCCACGCGCGGCTCGCGGGGGCCACCTGCAAGCTGCCTCCGCTCCGGGAGCGGATCGAGGACATCCCGGTGCTCTTCGACCAGTTCCTCGACGCCTTCTGCGCGGAGCAGGAGATCGAGCGCCCGACGCTGCACCCCGAGGTCATCGACCGCCTGCAGGCGTACCCGTGGCCCGGCAACGTGCGCGAGCTGCGGCTCGAGGTGCAGCGGCTCCTGACCCTCCAGAAGGGCCACATCACGCCGGACCTGCTCTCGCACGCGGTCTTTTCCGGCGATCCGGGAGCCGCCCCGCCGACGACGCTTCCCAAGGGGGGGTTGAAGGAGCTCGTGGAGAACCTGGAGCGCCGTCTCCTCGTGGACACCATGCAGAGGGTGAAGGGAAACAAGACCCGCGCAGCGGCCATCCTCGGGCTCTCGCGGCTCGGCCTCCGGAAGAAGCTCGACCGGTATGGCCTCGGCGAGCTCTGAACGATCCCGGGCCCCGCACCCCATGCGCGTGGGAAGCCCGGAATCCATCCGGGAAGCGGGGTGGTATCGGCGCTTCCAGAAGGAGCTTCCCCGTTGCGGAGAAGGCCTTCCGTCGCCTATAATCCGTTTCTCGAAGAGAGCCGCGTCTCAAACCATTCCACCGCAAGGAGTTAGCGCGACCGGGCTCGTGCACAGTGAGGGCACCGGCGACAGCGTGTCGGAAATCCACACATGGCCAAGCTGATCCTTCGCACCGACGGGGTGGGCAAGGAGTTCGATCTCGAGAAGACCGGCTCCTTGACCGTGGGCCGTTCCCCCGACTGCGACATCACGATCGACGACACGCAGGCGTCCCGCCGCCACTGCACGGTCATCCGCCTGCAGTCCGGCTACGAGGTCAGCGACCTCGGCTCGACCAACGGCACGCTGGTCAACTCGACGCTCGTGAAGAAGCAGAAGCTGCGGCACGGCGACGTGATCCGCATCGGCGCGGTGGAGATCGCCTTCGACGACCCCTCCTCCGCCGGCCAGGCGGGGGAACCCGCCGTCGGCTACCTCGTTTATGCCAAGGGGGACCGGAAGGGCGAGAGGATCGAGCTTTCGGCCCAGCGGACGACGATCGGGAGGAAGCCGACCAACACCGTCGTCATCGACGATCCGGTGAGCTCCTCCTACCACTGCGAGATCGTCCGGGGGCTGAACGGCTACGCCATCCGGGACCTCGGCTCGACCAACGGCACCCTCGTGAACAGCGAGATGGTGACGGAGGCGCAGCTCTCCCACGGCGCGCGCATCCGCATCGGCAACAGCCGCTTCGTCTTCCAGGATCCCGCGATGGCGGAGATCGACCTCGATCTCGCCGGCGCGGCGGACGAGGACGAGTGGGGCATGATGCGGGACATCGATCTCGCCGCGGTGCGGAAGCGCAACCCGGCGACGATCGTGTACGCGCTCCTCTTCGTGGCCATCGTGGGCGCGGGCGCGTACTTCGTCGCGTTCGCGAAGCCGCAGAAGGAGCGGGGCGGACCCGCGGGCCCCCCCGGGAACCTGCACGCCCCCTGGTCCTTCGAATCCGATGGCGCGGCTCTCTCGTGGGTCGGGGAGCCGGACGCGGCCGTCACGTTCGCCACCTCGACGCAGGTGAAGGCGTCCGGAGAGCGGTCGCTCGAGATCCGTGCGAACGTCCCGGAGGCCGCCGCCTTCTACGGATCCCGGCTTCGCGACGACCGCGCCGCCTACCGGATCAAGGGATCCGTCGCTGCGCGCGGGGCGAAGGCCCGCCTCGGGATCCACTGGATGGGCGGCGGGGGCCTCGAGCGTTGGACGACGGCACCCGCGGTGGAGTCGGCGACGATGCGGCAGGTCGACGTGCTCGCGTCGGCACCGCCCTGGGCGACGAGCGCGCTCTTGGGCGTCGCGATCGAGGGCGGCGGCACGGTCTACCTCGACGACGTCTCGATCGTCCCCGAGGGCTCCGCGCGCGTCGAGGAGGTCACGGTCAACGCATTCCGCCTGGCCGTGACCGACGGGCGCTCGGCCGACGTCTTCCACGATGCCGCCGCGATCCTCGTCAACGGCCGCCCCATGGCGCTGGACGCGCAGGGGAACGCGATCGAGGCGGCGGGCCTCCGGGTCAAGGCTTCGGAGGCGGACAAGGAGCACATCCTCGTCACGATCGAGGGGGCGGGGGAGGCGGCCGCGGCGGGCATCGTGTTCGACGAGACGGGCGCCTTCCTCTCCCGCGGCGGGTTCCGCGCGTTCACGCCGTCCGATGAGAAGAGGACCTTTCACCCCTCGTTCCCGGACGACGGCGTGCTCCCGCTCAGGGACGTGCGCAAGCTGCGCCTCGGCCCGACCGGCCGGAGCTTCGCGGCGCTGCCGGCGACGGAAGGCGGGCGCCTCGATGCCGAGGCGCGGGTGGACGGGAAGACCCGCTCCATCGCGCTCTTCGGACCCGCGGCCGAGGGACAGTTCGCCTTCCGGTTCAAGGTGGACCTGCGCGGCGAGACCGTGCTCGCCACGAACACGATGACGAACGCGCTGAGCCTCCACAGCCAGGGGCGTTACGGCGCTTTCCTTTCCGAGGCCACGAAGGCGCTCGCGGAGTTCCCGGACGCGAACAAGAACACCCGCGACCAGCTGCGGAAGCTGATCGACGCGGTGAACGCGGACTTCGAGACGCGGCGACGGAAGATCGACCGGCTGCGCAAGGACTACGCCGACTTCCGCAACCGGGAGGATCTGGCCACGGCGGCGGCGGATCTCGCGAAGCTGAAGGCGGACTTCGAGATCACGCCCGGCGAGGGCCCGCGCGGCGAGTACGTGAAGGAGGCGGGGGAGGAGATCGAGCGGCTCGACCTCGCCGCGCGTGTGGAGCGCGAGACCAAGGCGACGGAGCACACGTTCGTGCAGGCGACGCTTGTCGACCTGCCGGACGGGCGCGTCTTCTCGGCGGCGCTCCAGCTCTACTTCATCACGAAGTTCGCTCCGAACTCGGCCGTGGCCCAGCAGGCGGCGGACGCCTTGCAGGGGATCGACAAGGAGCACCCGCAGATCCTCCGGGTGCTGGACAAGCTCTTCAAGGGGGGGGCTCCGGGCGACCGGCCCGGGAGGTAGCGATGGCGAGCCAGGCGGTCGGGATCGACATCGGAAGCCACGCGGTGAAGATCGCGGTGCTCGAGCGCAAGGGCGCGACCACGAAGGCGCTCCGCCTCTTCCGTGCCACGCTCGCGGGCGACAGCGACCCGGCGCGCGTGCAGGGGGCGATCCAGCGGAGCGGCATCCGCGGCGGGAAGGGCCTCCTCGGCATCACCGGCCGCGACCTGATCATCCGCTACACGCACGTGCCCCCGGTCCCCGACTGGCGCCTGAAGCTCCTGATGCAGTTCGAGATCAACGAGGTCAGCGGCCAGAGCGGCGGCCAGGTCGCGGCCGACTACCGGAGGCTGAAGCTCCCGGTCGAGTCGGACGAGGAGACCGTGCTCGTCGCGCTCGCGCGCAACACGTGGCTCCAGCCGAGGCTCTCCGCGGCGCGCGGCGCGGGCTTCAAGGTGGGGGGCGGATGCCCCAACTCGGTCGCGATCTTCAACGCGTTCCTCGCGCGGGGCGAGTGGAAGGAGGGCGAGACGACCTTCCTCGTGAGCCTCGGGCGGGAGAACATCGACATGGCGATCCAGCGCGACGGCGAGCTCCTGTTCGCGCGCAACATGTCGGGTGGCGGCCACACCTTCACCGAGGCGATCATGAACGCCTTCGGCCTCGCCGAGGCGAAGGCGGAGAAGAACAAGGTCACGAAGGGCGACCTCACCCCGCGTTCCAAGGCGCGCTACCCCGACTCGACCGCGGAGAAGCTCGCGAACACGATGCAGGGCCCCGCGGGCCAGCTCGTGTCGATGATCCAGTCCTCCGTGATGATCTGCCGCGCGCAGACGAAGATCGCGGACCTCAACGTGGACCGGCTCGTCCTCACCGGCGGCACGGCCCGGATGAAGGGCATCGTCGACTACTTCCAGGCCAACATGAGCGTCCCGGTCGAGCTCTTCGATCCCGCGCGGGATCTCGACCTGTCGGCGCTCCCCGCGGCGGACCAGGAGGAGATCGGCGAGAACGCGGCCGATTTCGCCGCGGCGGTCGGGCTCGCGCAGTCGCTGCTGCAGCCGACCGCCTACAAGCTCGAGGTCCTGACCGAGTCGGAGAAGAAGAAGCGGCAGTTCCTCGGCCGGACGATCTGGGCGCTCGGCGCGGCGGCGGCGGCGCTCGTCCTGGTCGTGCTCCTCTTCAAGACGAAGGCGGACGCGATCGAGGAGGTTCGCGCGGCCAACAAGGCGCTCGAGGGGATCGAGAACAAGTACAAGCGCGTCCGCGACTGGAAGACCGGGACCGAGGCGAAGGAGCTCGATCGGCGCCAGAAGGAGATCGCGCTCCGCGTCCGGCGCCTGCCGGGAACGTTCACGCGCGCGGTGATCGGGGCGCTCCGGAAGAGCAACGAGTCGAAGTACATCTACATCGAGAAGCTCGACATGGAGCCCGAGAAGCGGAGCTTCGACCTCGACGGCAATCCGGGCGACCCGCAGTCGCAGATCGGCGCCTCGGAGGAGGCGAGGAAGAACATCCACGCCCAGAAGGTCTGGCCGGTCGTCACGGTCCAGGGCCAGCTCGTCGAGGACACGCCGGACGTGGGGACGGTCTTCGCGGACTACGTGAGCGCGCTCAAGCGGAACCTCGCGGGCCTGACCGCCGAGGGGTGGAAGATCGACCTGAAGTCGAAGAGCCCCGACAGCAACAAGCGCTTCTCGTTGACCTTCGAGATCCAGGCGGTGAAGGCCGCCGAGGGGAGCTGAGCGTGGACTTCTGGGCGCAGCACAAGGACTTCATCCTCAAGATCCTCGCGGGCGTCGGGGTCTTCCTCGTCGCCCTGATCGCGCGGTCGATCACCTACGGCGACGAGCTCGAGAACGCCCAGGCGGCGAACAGGAGCCTCGCGGCGAAGATCCGCGCGCTCAAGGTGGCGAAGGAGAGCGAGATCCAGGCGCTGCAGGCGGACGCGGACCGGCTGGAGGCGAACGCACGGGCGCTCACCGGGCAGATCGGCTGGGACCTCTCGGACGACCGGCTCGAGCAGAAGCTCCTCCGGCGGATCGTCGGCTACCTGCGCGAATACGCGCAGCAGGGAGACGATGCCATCCTCCGGGCGGTGGAGGACTTCCGCAGCGGGATCCAGCAGGACATCAACGGCGGCTTCGGGCGGCTGCGCCTGAGGGTCACGCAGGAGCTCGTGGACGAGGCGAAGGAGAAGGGCATCAAGGTCGAGAAGGACCGGGAGGGCATCGGGTTCGGCGCCGTGACCGAGATGGCCGAGGACGAACTGACGATGTACCTGCTCCAGCTCGAGCTCGTCGCGCGCGTGGCCCGCGCCGCGATCGACGCGCGCGTGGACAGCTTCGACGAGGTGCGGATCACGACCTCGCGCGGGCGCGAGCCCGTGATCCCCGGCGCGAATCCCGGGTTCCTGCAGCAGTACGAGGTCACGATCGGCTTCTCGGCGAGCCAGGAGGCCGCGCGCGCCGTCCTGAACCGGCTCGAGGAGGGGGCCCCGAACGTGCCCATCACCGGGCTCAGCCTCGGCAGGGTCAAGCGGCCCGCGGACCACCTGTCCGTCGAGCTGACCCTCCTCGCGATCGCGGCCAACCCGGACGTCCAATTCGCGGAGGAGAAGAAGCCGTGAATCGCGAGAGGCTCCTCTTCGTCTCCGTGCTGGCGATCCTCGGCCTCTGGTTCGTGCTCCGCGGCCACACGGAGCCGACGCGCGATGCGTCCGTCACCCACGTGCCGCTCCAGCGCCGCGCCATCAAGAGCGCGGACCACCCGGTCATGGGCCTCGGCGGCAAGGTGTCCGGCGAGGAGCCGTTCACCGTCGTCACCAACGAAAGGCCCCATGCGCGCCCCGTCGGGGAGCTCGAGACGCCGAGGGCCTTCGACCTCCCGAACATCTGGCCGCCGACCTCGCGGAGCGTGAGCATCGACCTGCTCAACCTGCTGCGTCGCGACGCCGCGGCGCCCCAGCCGGGGGAGGCGCAGATCCAGCTTCCGGCGGCCGCGGCGGCCGGGGGCGTTGCCGAAGGGGTGTCCGCCGAGGAGCGTGTCGACTCCTGGAAGAGCAGGGGCGGCGAGCAGAAGGGCCGCGTGACCGCGATCGTCACCGCGGCAGGCATGCTCAAGGAGCCGCCGCGCCCGTGGCCCTACGGCAAGGCCGTGATGAATGGGCCGTCGTTCCTCCGGGCGCTCGCCCGCCTCGAGGATCCGGATCGCGCCGTGCAGGACGAGGGAGTGCGGGAGGTCCACGCGACGAGCCGCCAGAAGCTGGCGTTCCGGCAGCGGTTCCCGGACGAGATCGACTCCTTCCAGATCGCCATCGAGGGCCGGCAGGCGGGCTACTTCAAGGGCCTCAAGCGCTACCTGCAGGTGCAGGCGGGGCAGGCCGTCGACCCCCGCCTCGCCGCGGGCCGCGATCTCCTCCAGGAAGGTCTCAGGACGGCGTCGAAGGAGCACCGCGACGACCTGCTCAACTGGGCGCTCGCGATCCTTCGCGAGGCGCGCGACCTCGTCCAGGCCGGCGCCCAGGACCAGCGGCGTCAGATCCTCCTCGTCATGCTCCGGGCGGCGGGCGAGGTCAACGACTACGAGACCGTGCTCCGCCTCGCGGTCGATCATCTCGACACGTTCCCGAGGGAGCCCGAGGTCCTCGAGCATGTCGGCGATGTCCTCGCGAGCCGGACGTTCTCGCTCGCGCCGTTCGCGATCGACTGGTACGGACTCGCGAGCGACGACGCGTCGGCGCAGCGGAGCCACATCGCGACGCTCGTGAGCGAGGGGCGCTTCGAGGAGGCGAAGGCCCTCCTCGGCAAGGGCCGCGCCGGGATGCCCGGCGTCGAGCAGGACCTGCTCAACGCCCGCGTCGCGCTGGCGCTCGGGGACTTCGAGCGGGCAGCGGCGCTGGCCGAGCGGCACGCGTCGGGCGACGCGGCCGCCGAGGCGCACCAGTTGGTCGGCGCCGCCGCCTACGCGCGGGGCGACGCGGCGACCGCCGCGGAGGAGTTCCAGAAGGCGGCGGAGGCCGATCCCCTGCGCTCGACCGCATTCAGCGACTGGGGCCTCGCCCTTGCGGTGCAGGGGAGGACCGAGGACGCGCTCCTCTGCTTCGCGAGGGCGCTCGAGCTGGATGCGATCGACAACGCCGTCGCGCCCGAGGTGGGGCGCGGCTACCTGAAGCTTGCCGCCGGCGAGGCGGCGCTCCGGGCGGCCGCCGACGCGGACGACGCGGGGCGGCGCGACCGGAAGCTGAAGAAGGACAAGGCCGACGAGGCGCAGCGGCTGCGCTCGGCCGCCGCGGAGGAGTTCGCGGGGGCCGCGGAGCTCCTCGGGAAGCTCCGGGAGAACAACCCGAACGACCTCCTCGTGCGGTACATGCTCGGCTACGCGAAGGAGCGCACCGGCAACCTCGGGGAGGCCGCGGACCTCTACCGGAGCACCATCGACGGCGACTGGCGCTACCGGATCGCGATCGCGCGCCTCGGCCTCGTCCAGGCGCAGCGGGTCCTCGCGGGAGAGGGCAAGGACGTCGCGCCCGCGGCCATCGCCCACCTCTCGAAGGCGGTCGAGCTGAACCCGAAGGACGCGATCCTGCCCTACCTCCTCGCGCGCTTCCTGATGGCGACCGCCGCGGCGGACCCCGAGAAGGAGCAGAAGCTCGCGCACGCGGACCGCATGTTCGAGAAGGCCGGGAAGCTCGAGGTCTCGGAGCGCAACGGCGACCTCCCGCTCTGGGCGGACCTCGGGCGCGCCTGTCTCGCGTACGCGAACGAGAAGGAGGACGTGCTCACGGCGAAGCGGCTGCTCAACGGGCTGCTCGAGCGCATCCGTGAGAAGATGCCCGCCGGCTCGACGCTGCAGTCGCTCATGGAGCACGAGGTCTTCCGGGCGGCGCAGGTCAACCTCTGGATCATCGAGGACAACGAGCGGAAGTGGGACCGCACCTGGATGATGACGGAGACGTCCAAGAAGCCGTCGGACTGGAAGCTCGACATGAAGCTCCCGATGGAGGTTCGCTGGGAGGTCGGCAAGGGGCTGGTCTTCGGCGGCACGATCAACTACGAGGGGGGCCGCCTCGGCAACCCGATGGTCCCGCTGAACTACTGCTCCACCCACTACGAGAGCAAGGACCTGAGCGGCGGCAGCATCTGGGAGCTGGTCATCACCGGGGTCACGCCCCCCGTTCCGGCGAATGGCGACATCCCCGAGCTGGGCATCGGCATCGTCAACCCGCCGAGGGGCGAGCAGGTGGGCGGCATCCAGCTGAAGCGCAAACGGAACGGCAACATGGAGGTCCGGATCGACGGCGGCGACCGCCAGGTGTTCAAGGACGTCAGGCTCGACTGGGTGGAGCTCAAGAACGTCCAGTGGCCCGCGGGCGAGTTCCGCCTGAAGATCGACGTCGTCCCGGACTACACGACGAAGGACAAGCGCCGGATCCAGGGGAGGTTCCGCCTCTACCTGAACGACGAGGAGGTCTTCGCCAAGGAGTTCGGGGACGACGTCCCCGGCGAGCGGTCGAACATCGTCGCCATGAGCAAGGCGAGCGCGCCGGTCCAGGTCTGGCTCTGGGCCGAGGGGCGCGACGGCACGCAGATCCAGGGGCTCCAGGTCAAAACGGTCACGTTGACCTTCGAGAAGAAGTGAGGTACGCGATGCGGCGTGTGCAACGAGGGTTCACCCTGATCGAGGTCCTCGTCGTGGTCTCGATCCTGGGCGTCTTGGCCGGGCTCATCTCGGTCCTCATCACGCAGGCCCAGAAGAAGAAGCTCGAGTTCGAGACGCAGAACGCGATCACGTTCGTGGGGGGCGCGATCGACACCTACAAGAGCGACCTCGGGCGGCTGCCGCCGGAGACGATGGCCGGCTTCGCCGGGACGAAGTGGGCGGGGCTCTCGGTCTCCGGGAACACGACCAACGAGTGCGTCGAGTGCCTGCTCGTGGCTCTCCGCCATCCCGACCTGCGGACGCAGCTGGACCGGCTCCCGGGAGGGCAGCCGTTCGGCAACACCGACGAGGACATCTGGAACAAGATCCCGGAGGGGTCGGATGCCCCGGAGGCGAAGGAGATCCTCGACGCCTACGGCAACCCGATCGTCTACATCACCAAGAACCGCTACGAGGAGACGATCCAGATGTCGCTCGGCGACGGGACGGTCATCGAGGTCCACGCCGTGCGGCGTCCCAGCGGCGCCTTCTACAACCAGGACGGCTTCCAGCTCATCTCGCTCGGCGCGAACGGGCAGCAGGACCCGGACGAGAAGATCGACGACATCGAGAACTTCACGCGCGAGGTCGAGTAGGTGGGGCGCCGCCGGGGTTTCACGCTGGTCGAGGTGCTCGTCGTGATGAGCCTCCTCGCGGTGCTGATGGGGCTCTCCGTCGGCCTCATCACGCAGGCCCAGAGCGGCAACAAGCTGCTCGTCGCCACGAACTCGCTGGCCCAGCAGCTCGCGAGCGCGCGGGCCCAGGCCTTCGGCAGCAGCACGACCTACGTCCAGGTGCGCACCGCGGCCGACGGGAGCACGCGCGTGCGGAGCTTCCGGGACCGGCAGGTGCTCGCGTGGGCGGCCGAGGACTTCGCGAAGGCCTCGGAGGACGTGCTCCGCCGCGGCGGCGGCGTGGAGGTCTCGCCCGATCTCGGCCTCGAGGGGCACTACGTGATCTTCGAGCCGGGCGGGACGGTCAGCCTCGGCAGCCCGCAGTGGCTCGATTTCCGGGACGGCTTCTCGATCCAGTGCCGGCTCCGGAGCGACGCGAAGGGCGGCACGCTCTTCCGGAAGGGCGAGGCGATCTCGGTCGGCATCACGCAGGGCGGGGCCGGGCGCCTCGGGATCGACGCCAAGATCCGGCTCCAGCGCGACGAGCAGGGGCAGGGCGAGGGCACCTGCGAGCTCCGCACCGGCAACCGCGAAGGGGAGATCGTGCCCGAGTGGCTCGCGCCGCTCATCCCCGGCCGCTGGCACGACGTGCGGATCGCCTACGACCGGAACGCGTTCACGATCTACGTCGACGGCAGGCTGCGCGGCATCCGGAGCGACCGGAAGAACCTCATGGAGCCGAGAGAGGCAGACGAGTTCGTGATCGGCGGCGGCTACGCGGGCGGCTTCGACAGCTTCCTGCTGTCGGGCATCTTCGAGAGCGAGGAGACCGGCGACGGGATTCCGTCCGAGATCCGCCGCGTCGGCCCGGACGGGCAGGTGGTCCAGGGCGACCTCCTCATCCACTTCCGCAACCGGAGCCTCGACCCGCACCACCACGCCGCGCCCGTGAACATCTGGCTCGAGCTGGACCGCGGCGCGGGGAGCGCCCCCGCGCGTCGGGTCGTCCAGGTCACGCTCTCGGGCGAGACGTTCGTGCGCCTGCCGGAGGAGTTGCGATGAGCGACCGTGCCCCCGGACCCCCCCCGGTTTCCCGCCGCGGCGGCTTCACGCTCCTCGAGATCCTGATCGCGATGAGCCTCTTCACCGTCATCGGGCTCGGCGTCGTCCTCCTGATGCGCACGGGCGTCGAGATGTACGTGAAGGGCAGCGAGGGCTCGCTCCAGGAGGACCGCCTCGAGCAGAGCCTCCCGCGGCTGGAGGACGACCTGCGCCACGTGCTCGTGCCGCCGCAGATCGACCGCATCCCCTTCGACCCGAAGAACCCGGATCCGCAGGAGCAGCCCGAACCGCTTCCGCCCACGAACCGGTTCCTCTCCGGCTACCTCACGTTCCGGTTCGGCGAGAAGGACATCGCGTGCCGCTACCTCGCCTTCGTGCGCGACACGACCGGTCTCGGCGAGGTCGAGATCTACGCCGACCGCGCGGGGCAGAACGCGCTCGCCGACGCCTACATCGACGGGTGGGAGGACGAGCGCGAGTTCCGCGAGAACCGGCACCTGCCGACCGGCGGCGCCGCCGAGGTGCTCTACATCTGGCTGCCCGACGAGGACCGGATGGGTGTCGGGGCCGTCTACCGCGCGTATCGGAGCCCGATCGGCGGCGAGGGTACCCTCCTCGACCCGAAGAACTTCGACACGCGCGAGAAGGTCGTCCGCCTCGTCCAGCGCCAGCCGGTCTTCCAGGATGTGGTCCTCTTCGACCTCCTCTTCTGGACCCAGTGGACGACCCACTGGGAGTGGTCGAGCCGCGAGCCCGTCGTGACGCGGCCGCCGGCGGATCCCGCCGAGCTCAAGGCCGGGGCGCTGGCCTGCGGCCCGTCGGCCACGTGGGACTCGACGCGCGGCATCCTCCCGGCGGAGACCTTCCGCCTCGCGAAGGGGGCGCCTTCGTTCACGTTCAGCGCGGACGACATCTGGCCGCACGGGGTGCGCGTCGCGTACGCGCTCGCCGAGACCTCGTCGGAGCTGGTCCGGACCCTCAGCGCCTCGGACGGGAGCTTCACCGTGGTTGCCGGCGATTTCGCGACCGGCCGCGGGGAGATCCGGAACGTGCTCATGAAGGTCGGGGCCGAATGGGTGGAGGTGTCCGGACGCGACCCGTCGCGCCGGGACACGTTCCACATCTCGGGGCGGGGCATGCGCGGGACGCTGGCGGCGGCCCACGGGGAGGGCGAGCCGGTCTACTTCGGCCGGGTGTTCGACTTCACGATGGCGATCCCGTCCTTCCGCGACGACAACAACTGACCCCGATCCCAGGGGGGTGCGGGGGGCGAAAGCCGTACTACAATGAGGGGGCAAACGATGGCCCGGCGCGCGGAGACGACGGATCAGAAGGGGTTCACGCTCCTCGAGGTGCTCATCGCGATGAGCATCCTCGCGGTCGGGGCCGCGTCGATCCTCTCGATCTTCGTGTGGGCGCTCGCGTTCCACACGAAACGCGTGGAGGACAACCGGCTCGCCGGCGTCTACAACCACGCGCTCGAGCACGCGCGCGCCAAGTTCAACGAGTTCGACCCGGGCGCCGTGCCCCCGGGCCAGCCGCTCCTTCCGCCGAAGATCGTCGCCGACCTGACGGGGGACGTGCCCCCGGACACGACGGACATGATGATCCTCGACGCGTGGAAGAAGTACCGCGGGTTCCAGTACGCCATCACGTTCGAGGACAACGACCTCGCGGTGCCCGGGGCGAGCGTCGTCGTCGACATCGAGATCCGCGGCCTGTCCGGGCAGGTCGACGAGTCCTCGCACAAGTGGTTCCTGTCCCGGACCAACGCGCCCGCACGGGAGCGGTTCCGCAGCCCGTCGATGGAGGAGCGGGAGAAAACGGAGAAGAAATAGTGCCGGTCCGGCTGTTCCTGGCGGCGTTGCCGCTTCTCGTCGCGTTCCCGGTCTCCGCGCAGGAGGCCCCGAAGTACATCGTCGTCGAGCTCGTCGACGGGACGAAGGTCATCGGCCGCGTCATCGAGAACGAGTGCACGGACGACGTCCTCGTCGTCCGGCAGGCCAGGGGGGACGCGAAGGCGACGATCCGGTGGGACCAGATCAAGGAGAGGCAGGCGCACGAGCTGCGCGTCGAGTACGGCTTCGAGGTCGCCGAGGCCGCGCACGGCTCGATGATGATGGCGGGCCACGAGATCCGGAACAGGGCCGGCGTCACGTTCCGCGGCCTGCTCCTCAACGAGAAGACCGCGCGCTCCGACGGCGTCTACGTGCTGAAGACCGCCGACGGCGAGCGGCGGATCCCGGTGGCCGACGTGAAGTCGGGGCCGGAGGCGGTCGAGCTCTCCCAGCTCGACGTCTACACCCCGCCGGAGCTCTTCCAGAGGAAGCTCGCGGAGATCACCGCGGGCCGCGGGGGCGAGGAGCAGCCGCTGACCGCGGAGGACCACTACCAGCTCGCGGAGTACGCGCTCCTCATCGACGCGCTCGACGAGGCGAAGCTCCACTACGAGAAGGCGATCGAGCTCAACGACCCCAAGTACACCCGCGAGAAGCTGGATCGCCGCCTCCTGCAGGTGGAGGAGCTGCTCAGGCAGTCGGGCGCGCGCGGCGAGCTCAAGGACATCCAGCGGGCGATCTTCGACCACCGCTTCGACAAGGCGGGCACGCTCATCGCGGCCTTCAAGGAGAAGTACGGCACGGACGAGTCGCTTCTGAAGCGCGTGACCGACCTCGAGGAGAAGTCGAAGGAGGAGCGCAAGGCGTACTACGTCGGGATCGTGCCGGGACGCGTCAGGGACACCGTGAAGGCGCTCCTCGAGCGCAAGGTGAAGGAGGCGAACGAGGAGTTCGGCCTGAGCCAGGCGATGCAGTACGCGGAGGGCGAGGCGGCGGCCGAGAAGTCCGCGGGCCGCGAGGCGATCGAGGCGGTCGCCGCCGACCTCGGGATCCCGCCCGAGGACGTTCTCGCCTTCTGGGACGCGCGGAAGAAGCAGAACATCTACAAGGCGTTCTACCGGGACGGCACGTTCATCGTGATCGAGAACCTCGAGGACGCGCTCGCGAAGGCCCCGAAGCCCCCCAAGCTCGGCCAGGGCCAGGCGGCCCCGAAGCTCCCGGCGCCCACGAAGCCGATGAGCGCCGAGGAGTGGTGGAAGATGAAGCTCGGCCAGAAGAAGACGGGCGACCTGCGCGACTGGCTCTACGCCCGGTGGGCGGAGAAGAGCCTCATGTGCGAGACGATCGAACCGAAGGACCTCCCCTGCCCGACCTGCCACGGGAAGGGGTACACGCAGACCACCATCAGCACCTCGATGGGCGCCGTCCCCTTCTACAACCGGTGCCAGAGCTGCTACATGGCGAAATTCGAGCGGGTGGTACGCTTCAAGTGATGCGCCTTCTCGCCCCGCTGCTCCTCCTCGCGATGGTCGCGGACGCGCAGCCTCCCGTCGTGCGGGACTTCCGCAGGCTGCGCAAGCTCCGCGACGACATCGCGAGCCAGTACGCGTCGCTCAAGGGGCAGGAGGAGTACGCCCTGAAGCCGCGCGAGGAGAAGATGCTCATCGCGTTCGGGAAGGGCGAGAAGAAATTCGAGGGGAAGACCCTCGACGGCGAGACGGTCGTCGCGACGATCCTCAAGTGGGACCAGGTGCTCCAGGATCCGCCCACCGAGGCGGGCAAGCGCGTCCTCGCCGACCTTCCGAACGTGCTCTTCGAGCGCTACGGGAAGGCGATCGAGATCCCGAAGGACCGGAAGGACGTCTCGCTGAAGCTCTGCGACGGCCTCGACAGCGATTCGATCCACGTGCGCCAGAGCTCCTTCGAGGCGCTCAAGAGGATCTACCGGACGCCGAGCGGCTGGATGTACGTCCCGGACATGGACAAGAAGGGCCGCCAGGATGCGATCAGGAGCTGGCGGAACCATGTCCGGAAGCAGAAGTAGAGGCGTGGGGGGTCGGGGGGGAGTCGCGCTGGCACTGGTGCTCGCCGCGTGCGGCTCGACGAAGGAAAAGGACCCGTGGCGCGCGGGGACGCCCCCGTCGACCGAGACGGTCGGATGGATCGACGACTTGCCGGTCACCTACGGCGACGTCGCGCGCTATGTGAGGACGAAGGAGCCGGAGGCGTTCGCACGCGGGCTCGAGGGGCTCGTGATCGAGCGCATCACGCTCGGCGAGGCGGGGCCCATGGGCATCACGGTGCCGCGCGTGCTCGTGGAGCGGGAGGCGCGGAAGCGCCTCGCGGCCTGGGAGCAGAACGTGCGGGCCGCCTCGCGCGAGCAGACGGGCGAGGAGATCGATCCCGCCCTCTGGCTGCAGCGGGTCTCGGGCGCGTCCGTCGCGGACCTCCGCGCGTGGATCGAGCACCACACCGAGGTCGAACTCATCCAGGACCGGCTCGCGCGCTACGAGCTGCTCACGTCGCCGCACGCCCAGGTCTCGCTGATCCTCGTGGAGGGCGAGGAGCGGGCGAGGAAGCTCGCCGAGGAGGCCAGGACGGGGGATTTCGCGGCGCTGGCGAAGGCGAACTCGGTCCACCCGAGCGCGGCCGAGGGGGGGCGGATCGGCGGCGCGCTCGTGCCGGCCGACATCGGGGACGCCGTCGTGCGCGAGGCGCTCTTCCAGGCGAAGCCGGGGGACGTCCTCGGCCCCTTCGTGTCCCGCGGCGCCGAGCCGGGCACCTTCGAGATCTACCGGGTCGACGCCGGCGCTCCCGCGCGGCAGGGGAGCTACGCGGACCTCTCCAGGGAGATCGCGAAGGAGCTCGAGACGCGTCCGCTGGACGTGGCAGAATACGAGCGCTGGCGCACGCGTGTCCTCGTGCGTCACGGCTTCCTCAACGCCGACCTCCTACCCCAATGATCCAACGACAAGACGCCGAGCCCCTCCCCGACCCGGTGTTCTCGATCGAGCCCCAGCTCGAGGCCCTCCTGTTCGTCGCGTCGGAGCCGCTCCCGCTCCGGCGCCTCGCCGAGATCGTCGGCGCGGAGGCGGCTCTCGTCCGCGAGGCCCTCGGCCGGCTCGCGCAGGCGTATTCCGGGCGCTCGAAGGGAGTCCATCTCGTGGAGATCGCCGGCGGCTGGCGGATGCTCACGAACCCGGAGTGCGCCGACGCCGTGGCGGCGCTCAAGGCGAGGAAGGAGAAGGACCGGCTCTCCGCCGCGGCGCTCGAGACGCTCGCGATCATCGCCTACAAGCAGCCCGTGAGCCGGGCCGAGATCGAGCGAATCCGGGGGGTGGGGGCGGGCCCCGTGCTGCGCCACCTGATGGAGCTCGACCTCGTCCGCGTGCACGGCCGGGAGGAGGAGCTCGGCCGGGCGCTCCTCTACGGCACGACCCAGTCGTTCCTCGACCGGTTCGGCCTGAAGAGCCCGAAGGACCTGCCGGCGTCGCTCGAGGTGTAGCCTCGCATCGGGGGGGCCTCGGGGGCAAAACCCCCGGCGCGGGACCCCTCCCCCGGAGCCCCCTCCGATCGACCCCCGGGAAGGTTTTGACGGGGCGGCTTTTGGCCCCACAATGGCGGGTCTTCGTATCCCAAGGGCGGAGGAACCATGTCCATCCGTGTCCAGCGCGCGCTGACCAACCTCATCCACGGCCCCTACGGCCGGTGGATCATGCTCGGCCTCCTGATCGTCATCCTCTTCGTCTTCACCGTCATGGACGAGATCACGGAGGCGATCCGGGGCACGATCGGCGGCAGGAGCGGCCCGATCGATCCCGGCGACGTCGCCGGCAGCTTCGCGATCCTGCCGGGGGCCGTGACCGAGGTGGATCATGCCACCTTCGAGGCCGCCCGGCAGAGGTACGACCTCGCCCAGTCGTTCCTGTTCCGCGTCCCGCGGGGCCGGGCGGGAGACATGGACGTCTGGACCTTCCTCCTCCTCCTCGAGGCGGCGAAGAAGGAGGGGATCACGGTCTCCGCCGAGGACCTCCGCGACGAGATCAGCAACCGGCTGCCGGAGTTCGCGCAGGAGCAGCGCCAGTACCGGGACTACATCCGGGACAACTACGGCGTGACCGCGACGACGCTCGAGGCGGCGGTGCTCGAGCTCATGACCGCCTTCCGCGTGCGCCAGGTGTACCAGGACAGCTTCCTCGTCGCGCCCGCGGCCACCCGCGAGGCCGCGATCGAGCAGGCGGCGAACCAGAACATCGAGTACGCCTTCGGCGACTACGCGGCGCTCGACGCCGCGCGCTTCCTCGTCGAGGCCGAGGACGAGCTCAAGTCGGAGGCCGACCCCGACGCGAAGCTCCGGGAGTTCTTCGACAAGGACCCGACGGTGACGCTCGACCCCGAGAAGTTCCGCCACCCGCGCCGCTACCGCCTCGAGCTGCTCTACACGATCCACAGGAACGTCGACAGCCCGGAGAAGCTCGAGCGGATCCGCAAGCTCGTGACGGCGGCGTATCCGGAGGCGAAGTTCCAGGACGTGAACGTCGCCGACCGGAAGACCTACTACGGCACCTATCGCGATCGCCTGCTCGAGATGTTCGGCGAGACCCTCGCGAGCGTGACGCAGAAGGTGAAGGAGGAGGAGAAGAAGGACGAGCCGGCGGAGCCCGAGGAGCCGAAGAAGCCCGGCGATGACGGCGAGAAGCCGG
>WYBS01000158.1 GCA_011525755.1 Planctomycetaceae bacterium | reverse complement strand
GCGTCGCGCCGAGCCCGAGATCGAGCGCGCCGAGGCAGCGCGCGACCGGCGACAGCCGCGCGTCGAGCCTCAGCGCGTGCTGCTCCGCGTGCGTCAGATCCTCGAAACGGGGGTGCTCTCGGCACATTACCAAACAAATACCGAACAACACCGACAGGATTGGCGAAGAAGGGGGGCGCCCCCCGCGAGAGCCCGCGAACCGGACTGGCTCCGCTACCCCTACCCCGGCGGGACGACCTCGTACGCGGTCCCGTCCAGCACGACGACCAGCCGGTCCCCGACCGACAGGTACCGCGCGACTCGGTCCGACCTCGCGAGCAGGGCGAAGTAGTCGTCCGACCAGGCCTCGACCCGCTTCGCCGCGGCCTTCCCGTCCCACGAGGTGTCGACCCAGCGATCGTCCTCCGTCCAGCGGAAGGTCTTGTCCTCGACGGTGCGCACGGTGCCGACCTCCTCCACGACCGAGGCCTCCTTCCGGTCCCGGAGGTCCGTCGACTGCTCGGGGTACGTGAACGACTTGGTGGGCTTCTTCGGCGCGCCCGCGGCCGCGGGCGCGGGATCGCCCGGCGTCGTCGGACCGCTCGGCTCCCTGAGCCCGGGCGGCACGCCTCCGTTGGGCCCGCGGAAGGCGCCCCCGTGGCCCCCCCCGCGGGAGGATTCATCCTTCTTGCTCGCGAAGAAGATCGGGCTCGACGCCGTCTCGCCCTCCTCGATCACGAGCCCCGCCGTGTACGGCGTCACGAGCGCGTGAAGCGTCCCGAGCCGCGTCACCTCGTCGGCAAGCTCCTTGCTCTCGCCGTGGAGCCGCATCTCGTCGAGCAGGAACGCGATCTTTCTTTGCGCCCACAGCCGCTCGAGGTAGGCATGCCGCGCGTCGCCGGAGAGCCCGAGACGGAACTCGAACGCCACGTCCTCGCCGCGGCGCCTGCCGACCAGCCGCAGGACATGCTCGCCCGGCTTCCCGTACCTCCCGAGCACGACCACCTCGCCGCCCGCGAAGAGGTCGGGCATCCGGCGCGGGTAGATCTCGGTCACGCCCTCGCCGGTCTCCAGACGCACGTCGGTCAGGAGCGGCCGGTCCACGCTCCGGAGGAAATCCGTCACCCCGCGCCCGATCTCCTCGTGCGGCGCGATGTAGTGCCGCCGGCCGCCCGTCTCCTCGGCGATCCGGTCGAGGAGCGTCACGTCGAGATCCTCCCCAACGCCGAACGTGTAGACGCGCGCGCCCGCGACGTTCGACTTCCGCGCGCTGTCGAGGATCTCGTCCATCCTCGTGAATCCGATCGTGGGCCGCCCGTCGGTCAGGAGCACGACGAGGAAGAGGCGTCCCGGCATCCCCATGCCGAGCGCCGTCCGGAGCCCGTCCTCGAGCGCGGTCCCGCCGCGAGCGTCCTGCGCGTCGATCCAGCGCACGGCGTCGCCCCGGCTCTCGTCCGTGGGCGCCGCGAGCTCGCGACGGAACGGCCGCGCCTCCGACGAGAACGCGACGATCCCGAAGCGGTCCTCCGCCCGCAGCATCGAGAGCCCCTGCTTCAAGGCCGCCTTCGCCTGCTCGATCTTCGTGCCGCCCATCGAGCCGCTCGTGTCGAGCACGTAGACAACGTCCTTCGGAACGATGTCCGCCTCCCCGGCGACGAGCCGCGGTGCGAGCGCCGCGAGGAACGTGCCCTCGCCCTCGCGCGGCAGCGACGAGAGCGCGGTCAGCGCGACCTCGTCCGCGCTCCTGCCGAACCAGATGCGCATCTCGCGCAGCTCGCGGCGCCGGGCTGCCTCGTACGTGACCCGCGCCCCCCGGGCCCCCTCTCTTCGCACGTCGACGGCGTGGCTCGGGCAGAGCACGCTGCGAAGCTCCGCGCCGCTCTCGAAGCGGACGTCGACGGTCACGCTCTCGAGCGGCGCGCGGTTCAGCCCGTCGGCGCCGAGCGGGTAGGTGAACTCGACCGCGCCCGCCTCCTCCGCGAGCACCTGCTGGTACGTGAGCCGCACGCGCGTCTCCTTGCCCGGCTCGAGCGGGAAGACGCGCGCGCGGAACACGCCGCGGCCGGCGTACTCGAGGAGGCCGGGGTCGCGGCGCTTCCGCACGATGCTCTCGTAGATCGCGCGGGCGCGCGAGGCCTCGAGCACCTCGCCCTTGACGAGCCGGTCGCCGACCGTCATCGCGAACTCCCCCACCGCGGCGTCGGGCGGGAGCGGGAAGAGGTAGGTGCCCTCGAGCACGTCCTTCGTGTGGTTCAGGAAGACCTGCTCGACCGTGACGTTCGCGGCGCGATCGCGAATCGCCGCCGTGACCCGGTGCTCCTTCATCCGCACCGGCGGCAGGGGCCCCTCCGGCGCGGTTTCCACCACGATGCCGTTCGCGAAGGCGGACGACGCGAGAAGGCACACGAGGAACGCGCGCATGGCTACCTCCCGCGGGCGGAGGAGCAAACGGCCGGCCGAAGCCCGGGCAGCCGGATTCGCGCGCGAGCGGCTTACCGCGCCGTAACAGCCGCCACGGCGCGGGTACATCGGGGGGGCTCCGGGGGCCGACGTAGAATCGATCGCATGCGCCGCGCGCCCGTCCTCTGCGCGATCGCCCTCGCCGCGTGCGGGAGCCCGGACGCCCCCGGCCCGCGAATGGACGACCTCTCGCGGCGGACGCTTGATGCCTGGTTCGGAATGGAGCACCACCTCGGCCGCGCGGGCGTGAGGCACGCGCGGTGCACGCTCGAGCTCACGCTCGCCGGGCCCCCCCGCACGACCATGGGAGCCCTCCTCTGGGACGGCGAAAGGTCGAGGACCTCGTGGGAGGACGAGGAGATCGTCGGCGCGGCCGACTACGACCTGATGGACTGGTGCCAGGTCTGGTTCGAGGATTGGTGGAGCATGCCCTGCTTCCGGGACACGCGGCTCTGGGGGAGGCGGAGCGACGACGGCGGCGTCACGATCGAGTTCATGGACGCGGACGACGAGCCCCGGGCCCTCGTGTTCGACGCGGAAAGCATCCTCACGGGGGCGTCGTGGGGCACGGGCGACCGGAGGAGGACCGCGCGCTACGCGTACGAGCGCCGGGACGGCAAGTGCGTGCTCGCGGGCAGCGAGACCCGTTCGGCCGACGGGGCCCTCG
>WYBS01000157.1 GCA_011525755.1 Planctomycetaceae bacterium | reverse complement strand
GCGCCGCGAGCTTCCGCTTCACCTCCGCGGCGTGCGGGCCGTAGACCGCGCCGAAGACCTCCTCGCCGCGGGCGGAGAAGTCGCCCGCGGGCTCCGTCGGCGGCGGCCCGCCGGGCGCGGCCTCTGCCAGCGCCTCGAACGCGCCGATCCCGCGCGGGTAGCCCGCGAAGAGGAATACCTGGAGCGCCACCTCCGCGAGGTCCTCGCGCGGCACGGAGGCGAGCGCCTCGCGGAAGAACCCCGCGAGCGCCTCGCGGCGCCCCGCGGCCGCGGCGGCGGCGATCCGCGCGAGGTGCCGCACCCGGGTTTCTTCCATCGGCCGCGATCCTAGCAGCCATGGAGGAGATCCTCGCGCGGGAAGCCGGCTTCTACGAGCGGCTGCGGCAGTGCGTGCTGCGCGGCAACGAGCGCATGAACCTCACGAGGATCGTCGAGCCGGAGGAATTCCTGCGGAAGCACGTGGCGGACTCGCTGCTCCCGTTCCTCGTCGTCCCCGCGCTCTCCGACCTCCCCGAGCGGCTCCTTCTCGCCGACCTCGGGAGCGGGGCGGGTTTCCCGGGCCTTCCCATCTCCCGCCTCCGTCCGGGCTGGACGGTCACGCTGCTGGAGCGCACGCGCAAGAAGGCAGCGTTCCTCGCGGAGACGGTCGAGGAGCTGGGCATCCGGAACGTGCGCGTGCTCGCCGCCGACGCGCGCGAGGCGGCGCCGCTTCTCGGACGCTGCGACGTGGTCACGGCACGCGCGGTCGGGGAGATCGCGGACGTCGTCCGCGCGGCGTCCCGGCTGCTCGCGCCCGGGGGGTTCCTCGTCCACTACAAGGGGGACGTGAGCGGGGAGGAGCTCGAGGAGGGGGCGCGCGCCGCGGAGAAGCTCGGCCTCGCGCAGGAGGGCCCCTTCGCCTACGACCTGCCGCCGGACGCGAAGCGCGCGGTCGTCCTCAGTCGATCCACCGGTCGAACGCGTGGCGAAGCTCGCCCCCCGAAGCGAGCCAGAGGACGAACCCGCGGTGGTAGGGGGCGGTGAGGAGCGGCACGATCTCGCCCCGGGGCACGAAGCGGTAGTCGACGAGGTCCTTCTCGTTCGAGATGTCGATCTCGCCCCTCTCGCGCTCGATCCGGAAGAAGAACGACCGCCAGACGCCCGTGCGAACGCCGCCCCGGATGCGCTCGCCCTCCGCGACGAAGAGCATTTCGCGCACGCGCACGTCGAGGGTCGTCTCCTCCCGCATCTCGCGCTTCAGGGCCTCCTCGAGCGTCTCCTTCGGCTCGACGCCGCCGCCGGGGAGATCCCAGACGACCTCCGGGCGGCCGCCGATCACGCGCCGGTTAAGGACGAGGAGGATGCCCCGAGGCTCCTCGAGCAGCCCGAAGGCGCCCAGGTAGTCGGGCCTCAGGAAATCCTTGAAGGGCGGGGAGGCCACGCGGTAAGCGTACCGCCGTGCGGCTGATCCGGAGCGGCGCGCTCCCCCCCGAGGTGAACCTCGCGCTCGACGAGGCGCTCCTGCGCTCCGGTCGCGAGACGCTCAGGCTCTACGCATGGGATCCGCCCGGCCTCTCGATCGGGTTCTTCCAGCGCGCGGCGGGCATTGCGTGCCCGCCCGGCTTCCGCCTCGTGCGGCGGCCGACGGGCGGCGGCGCGATCGCGCACACGGGGGAGCTCACGATCTCGTGGATCGGCGCGCGCCGGCGCGTCGAGGAGGTCTACGGCGAGATGAACGCGATCGTCGGGAGGGCCCTCGCCTCGTTCGGAGTGCGGGTCGTACCGGGCATGGGCGAGCCCGAGGCGGCGCCCAAGGGCCTCTGCTTCGACGCGCACACGTGCTACGACCTGCTCGCGGGCGGCCGGAAGCTCTTCGGGTCGGCGCAGCGGCGGGGCGGCGGCCGGTTCCTCCTCCACGGGACCCTCCCGCTCGAGAGGAACCCGCTCTCGGAAGGCGCGATCTCTCTCTCGGAGGCGGCCGGGAGAACGGTCGACCGCGCCGAAGCGGAGGCCGCCGTGATCCGGGCCGCGGAGGGGGCGTGGGGGAGGAAGTTTCTCGCGGAAACGCCGTCCGCCGGGGAGTGGCAGATGGCCGAACGTCTCGTTTCGGAGCGCTACGGCAACGCCGCCTGGACCCTCCGTCGTTAGCGCGGCATACGGTGCCAGACACAACCTGACTCGGTGTCTTCCCGCATGGGAAGCGGGAAATCGACGGAGCCTAGGCAACCGGAGCCTGGCACCGTACGACGTGGCACCGTACGACGCGACTACGACTGGAACTGGTCCCAGTCGATGTGGAGGATTTCGTCCCTCGTGATCGGCGGGAGGGACGCGAAGCGGCGCCGTTCGGCCTCGTCGCGGAAATCGCCGAAAGCGCGCACGCGGCCGCGCCGGTTGAAGACCGGCACCCCCCCCTCGCCCCCCCCCATCGGATAGGCGAAGAGGTCCGGCAGATCCTCATCCACCGCCTTGAGACGGGCATACGCGCGCTCGAACCGCTCCGGATCGATCTGCCAGGCGAGGTCGAACTCCCGCTTGGCCTTCACGACCGACTGCTCGCGCCAGTAGAGCCGCGCCAGCAGAAAGTGTGCCGCGAAGCCGTTCGGATTAATGCGGAGCGCCGCCTTCAGGGCGGTCCGGGCCCGCGGGGTCGAGCCGGCGACCAGCGCGAGGCGAGCCTTGAGCAGGCACCAGAGTTCGTGGATCCGGGCAGACGGCATCAATCGGGCTTCCTCTCGCTCCTCCGATTCAAGCGCACCGGAGTTCCGAACCGATACGGACTCGGAACCGTCGCCCATCCTATGCCGCCCCACGGGCCCCTGCAAGGGGGCGCCGGCGGAGTGTCCGGGAGGGGCTCGGGGTTTTTTGATGCGGAAAACGCGCAACGGGCCTGAAGGTGCCCTTGAGGAGACGGCCGGGCCATGTCCCTGAAGGGCAGCCTTTCGAGCGTCAACCTCACGGAGATCTTCCAGATGCTCTCCCTCTCGGGGAGAGAGGGGACGCTCTTCATCTATGACGGGCCGAGGAAGCGCGCCATCTGCTTCACGCGCGAGGGCGTGTCGATCCGCTCGCGCGAGCGCAACGAGTCGAACCTGCTCGGGAAGATCCTCGTGCGGCTCGGCAGGATCGAGGAGTCGCACCTGCAGGGCGCGGTCGAGACGCGCCGCTCGGGCGACAAGCTGCTCGGCGACACGCTCGTCGAGATGGGCGCCTGCACGTCGGCGGACGTCGACGAGGCGCTGCGGATCCAGAGCGAGGAGGAGATCCAGGAGCTCTTCCTCAACCGGAGCGACGCGCAGTTCGAGTACGTGGACGGGTTCTTCCCCGAGACCGACATCCCGTACGTCAGCCTCAACGTGAACTCGCTGCTGATCGACATCGCGCGGCGGACCGACGAGTGGGAGTACATCCGCCGGCGCATCCGCGGGCCGCGCGAGATCTACCGCTTCACCGGCGCCGAGGGCGAGGTGGACGCGGAGGTGCTGCACGAGTGCTACGCACCGCGCGTCGACCCCTTCATCGACGGGTCGAACTCGATCGGCGACGTCATCGACGTCTCCTACGTCAACAAGTTCCACGTCTGCAAGCTGATGGCCGCCTACCTCGACGCGGGGATCATCGAGCTCGTCCCCGCCGACGCCATCCGCCAGAACGCGCGCCTCGCCCTGCGCATGGGCGACGCCACGGCCGCGATCCGCCACTTCGAGTACCTGATGGG
>WYBS01000156.1 GCA_011525755.1 Planctomycetaceae bacterium | reverse complement strand
TGAAGGACGGCACCACGGACGAGGCGGTGCCGGAGGGGGATTACGACTACTGGTTCAGGATCGTCCGTGGATGGGGCTCGTTCGAGGACGGCGTCCTCGAGGAAGAGGGCCTCTCCCTCGGCACCCATCGATTCCGCATCTCGTCGGACGCGCATGCGCCGACGAGGGTCGAGATCACGCTGACGAGCGACCGGAGGGCCGTGCGCCAGACCGTGGTCCTGCGCCCTTCGGAGGCGATCCGGGTCATCGAGCTCGATCGCGGCGGCGCCGGGTGGGTCGCGGGGCTCCGGGTCGGCGATGTGATCCGCGCATGCAACGGAAGGGCGACGGCGAGCATCGCCGCGCTCGACACCGCCCTCGCGGAGGCACGCGGGCCGGTGACGATCGAGTTCCAGCGCGGGGGCGAGCGGAAGGTCGCAACGCTCTCGACGAACCGCATCGGCGCGGAGCTCGAGAACGTCCTCCTCGGCCGGTGAGCCGCGGCGGCGGGAGGCACGGGGGGCCGGGGGCGTGGAAGCCCGCCGCGCGCGAAGCGCGACAGCGTGCGCTCGCCCTTTGGCGCGATCGGGCACGCGCGGAGGCTTGCGCTCCCGTCGGATCGCCTCCGGCGCAGTCGGATCGCCGTTTGCCACGGACCGCCGCCGCATGACTGTCGAGCAGATCCGCAAGGCCTGCGACGCGCAGCCGTTCGTGCCCTTCCTCCTCCACGTCGCGGACGGGCGGGAGATCCCCGTGCGCAGCCGGGAGTTCATGGGCTGGGTGCCCGGCCGGACTGTCACGGTCCACCAGCCGGACGGCCGGAGGAACGTCATCGATCTCCTGCTCATCACCGATCTCGAACTCGACCTCACGACCAGCCGGAGCGGCGACGCAGAAGTGCCCTCGCCGCCGTGATAGCATCGAGGTTCGCAATGAAGCGCCCCAGCATGCTCGGGCAGGTCCGGAAGGCCTACCGGGCGGAGCCGTTCGTGCCGTTCGTCCTGCACCTCGCGGACGGGCGCCGGCTCCCCGTGCGCGAACGGTTCTACATGGTGTTCCCGCCCGGCAGCCGGACGATCTCGGTGGCCGTGAGCGACGAAGCCTTCGACTTCATCGACGCGGCGCTCGTCACCGATCTCAGGTTCAAGCGACCGGCCAGGAGGCGTCGCCGCACCGCCTGAGCGGCCTGCGCGCCGAAGCCTCCGCGGAGACGGGGCTCGCCCGCCGAAGCCCTGGCGAAGGCGGGCCCCGAGCCGCTGGAGCGCTTCTCCTCGGCCGGGAATCCCGCTCCCCCGCGCCCCCTCACCCCGCGGGCTGAGCGGTCCCGCACCCTCCTGCGGTGCGCGATCGCGCGCGCGCGGCACGCATCCCCCTTGGCGTAGCCGATTGCAATTGGAACGACAGTTGCGACGCGCCCTCGGGCGAGCGTTCTGTCCTTGGCAGGCGGGCACCGGCCCGCGGACTCGACGGCATCCCGGGGGTGGATCGGGCACGCGCGAGGACGTCCGGGCCGGCACCCCGCGACGGGAGTGCTGACATGAGGGATCGGACTGTTGCGGCGGCCGCGCTGGGCCTTCTCGTGATCCTCGCATCGTGCGGATCGGGCGGCGGGTCGCAGGAGTTCTCGGACCTCGTGCTCATCTCGCACCTCCCGCTGCACGCGCAGAGCGCCGTGCCGCGCAACGCCGTCATCGAGCTCGTCTTCAGCGAGGACATCCTCGCCTCGTCCGTGAACGACCAGTCGATCCTCGTCCGGACCGGCGGCACGTTCCAGGAGCGGCCCAAAGGCTCGTTCATCGTCACCGGCAGCATCGTGATCTTCGACCCCACGGTGACCGGCGGCGAAGGCAACGCGATGGGGTTCGAGGGCGGCGAGCAGGTCCTCGTCAAGGTCCCGCTCAAGACCGCGGTCGACGGCCTGCCCGAGGAGCGGTTCCTCCGGAGCATCGGCCTCGATCCGATCACCGCCGCCGCGGGCGGCGACAGCTTCTCGTTCATCACCGGCGCGGGCTGGATCGACCGCAGCCCCGGTCCGCCGGAGGTCCTTGGGCTCGACTTCTCGCCCGTTCCCGACGACCAGGGCCGCGTCCCGTCCGGCGCGGCGGTCACCGTCATCTTCAACGAGCCCATCGACCCGAGCACGTTCGGGCTCGGCAAGAACGTCTTCCTGACGAACAACACGCCGACGGAGCCCGAGCCCGTCTACGAGAAGGACATCCCGAGCCTCGTCTTCTTCGACGGATCGCTCACGCGATACACACTCGTGCCGGTGTTCGGGTTCGGCAAGGGCCCGTACACGATCCGCCTCGGCTTCACCGACCCCGATGCGGAGACGTTCCAGCTGGACAATCCCCCCGCCGACCTCGTGGGGAACAAGCTCGGGAACAGCCTCTACTCGCTCGACTTCGAGACCCTCCTCGACCCGACCGCGCCCGTCTTCGGGGTCCTCACGGAGGACTTCCTGACCACGACGAACCGCGAGCAGGCGTCCACGGACGCCCTCTGGGGCAACGACCCGGAGTTCCCGCAGGAGCTCGTCGCGCAGCCGATCACGAAGCGCAACCAGCGGGTCACGGTCGGGACGCTCACCGCGCTCAACGGCGGCCAGCCCGGGATCGACAACAGCCCGGGAGGCCTCGGGGAGGAGGACTACTGTCCGAACCAGAATCCGCTGGTGGGCACCGACTCGCTCATCGGGATCGGCAACCCGGCCGCCTCGGCGGGCCGGCGGCAGCTGAACCTCTACCGGGCCGCGGAACTCGGCGCGAAGAGCACGATCATCCGGATCGCCTGGGGGCCGGACAGCGACGCGACGTTCGCGGCCACCTATCCGGGGCTCACGATGCGGCTCGGCCACAAGAAGGCGGGCAGCACGGGTCTCGTGGGCGGCGCGACCATGAACGCGCAGTTCGACATGGGGGGAGCCGTCACGGTCGTGAACCCGAGGGACTACGCCGTGCCGCAGGCCTTCGACGTGAACGGCGGCGCGAGGAACGACGGATTCCTCTCGTGGCCGCCGATGGATGTCTACTTCGAGTACGACGGGAGCAACGACCTGATCGTCGACATCGAGGCGCAGATGGGGAGCACCTTCCAGACGTTCCGCACGTTCCTCGGCGTGAACTCCACCGGGATCTGCAACTGCCTCAACTACCTGGGTTGCGTCGTGAACACGGGCTTCGGGAATCGGCAGATGGACGGGGTCTACGGAGGCGACACTGCGGATCCGCTTCCCGTCGCCGGGGCCCTCAACCCCGGCCCGTTCCTGCACGTCATGGAATTCGAGATGGCGAAGCTGCGGTCGGACGCCCGCTCGGTCTACCTCGACACGGCGACCGGCGCCCCCGACTACATCTCGCCGATCGCGCGGCCGATCGTGCAGGCGGGCGGGGCGTCGCTCGCCTTCACCTGGTCGGCATCGCACGACGGCATCGTGGAGGACGTCCCGTTCACGCCGGACATCAACGCCTGCGACGGATATCGCTACGTCCGCTGGCACTGCGCGCTGCGCTCGAACATCTTCACCGGCGCCCGCGCGCGCCTCGAGCTCCTGCAGATCCCCTACATCGTCCGATAAGGGAGGCACCGGGGGGTCCGGGGGCGTGGAAGCCCTCTGCGCGCTGCACCCGAGCGCGACCGCGTGCGCTCGCGGTGTTCCCGCCGGGCAGCCGGACGATCACCGTGGCCGTGAGCGACGAAGCGTTCGACTTCATCGACGCGGCGCTCGCCCGCCGAAGCTCCGAAGGAGCGAAGGCGGGTCACTCCGCCGGGGCGGCGCCGACCTTCGCGGCGTCGCGCGCGGCCTTCCGGCGCGCGGTCTCCTGGAGGATGCGCTTCCGGAGCCGGATCGACTTCGGCGTCACCTCGACGAGCTCGTCCTCCTCGATGTACTCGAGCGCCTCCTCGACGCCGAACACCCGCGGCGGCGAGAGGATGATGTTCTCGTCGCTCCCCGACGCGCGCATGTTCGTGAGCTTCTTCGTGCGGCACGGGTTCACGTCGATGTCGTCGGTCCGGCAGTGCTCGCCGACGATCATCCCCTCGTAGCAGGGGTCGCCGGGCTTCACGAAATGCGGCCCGCGGTCCTTCAGGCCGAAGAGGCCGTACGCGACCGCCGGCCCCTCCGCCATCGAGACCTGGACGCCGGTGCTCCGGCCGGGGATCGGGCCCTTGAACGGCGCGTACGCATCGAAGAGCGTCTGCATCACCGCCTCGCCGCGCGTGGCGCCGAGCATCTTCGTGCGGAGCCCGATGAGGCCGCGCGACGGGATCAGGAACTCCTGCTTCACGTGGCCGCCCTTGGCGTCCACGCGAACCATCTCGCCGCGCCGCTTCGTGACGAGCGAGATCACCGTGCTCGCGTACTCGGTCGGCACGTCCACGATCAGCCGCTCGATCGGCTCGTCGGAGCCGCGCATGATCACCTCGGGCTTGCCGACCGCGAACTCGTACCCCTCGCGGCGCAGCTTCTCGATGAGGATGCCGATGTGCAGCGTGCCGCGGCCCGAGACCTTGTACGAGTCCGCGCTCCCCGTCTCCTCGACACGCAGCGCGACGTCGGACTCCGTCTCGCGGAAGAGGCGCTCGCGGATCTTCCGGCTCTGCACGTTGCTCCCCTCGCGGCCCGCGAGCGGCGACGTGTTGATCGTGAAGATCACGGAGATCGTGGGCGGCTCGACGGGCGGCACCTCGATGAACCGCGGGTTGTCGAAGTCGCAGACGGTCTCGCCGATCTCGACCTTCTCGAAGCCCACGACCGCGCAGATCTCGCCCGCGGCGACCTCCGTCACCTCCGTCTTCCCGAGCTTCTCGAAGACGAAGAGCTTCTCGACCGTCTCCTTGCGGAGGCTGCCGTCGCGCGAGCGCACGCCGACGGTCTGGCCCTCGCGGATCGTCCCCTCGCGCAGGCGGCCGACGGCGACGCGCCCGACGTAGGAGTCGTAGTCGATCGACGCGATGGAGAGGAGAGGGGCGCCCGCGGCGGACCCGGTCGGCGCCGGGATCTCGTTCAGGATCGCGTCGAAGAGCGGCTTGAAGTCCTTCTTCTCGTCGCCGAGCGCGCGCACCGCCCACCCCGCGCGGCCCGCCGCGTAGACGACCGAGAACTCGAGCACGTGGTCGGGCGCCTCGAGGTCGCAGAAGAGGCTCACGACCTCGTCGAGCACCTGCGCCGGCCGCGCGTTGGGCCGGTCCATCTTGTTGATGACGACGATCGGCTTCAGGTGGTTCTCGAAGGCCTTCCGGAGCACGAAGCGCGTCTGCGCCATCGGCCCGTCCACCGCGTCCACGAGCAGGAGCACGCCGTCCACCATCTGGAGGACGCGCTCGACCTCGCCGCCGAAGTCGGCGTGGCCGGGCGTGTCCACGATGTTGACCTTCGTGTCGCCGATGTAGATACCCGTGTTCTTGGCGAGGATGGTGATCCCGCGCTCGCGCTCGAGGTCCCCGGAGTCCATGACGAGGTCCTGGACCTCCTGGTTGGCGCGGAAGACGCCGGCCTGCCGGAGGAGCTGGTCGACCAGCGTGGTCTTCCCGTGGTCGACGTGGGCGATGATGGCGATGTTCCTGACGTTCATGGAGGAAGCCCTACAGTGTAGCTCCACTAGGCAAATCGGCCGCTTCCCGCGGGCGGAAGGAGGGGGGGTCCGGGGGCGGCGACGGTAGAATCGGGAGAGCATCGGGGATGGACGACCGGGAACTCCTGCGGACGATCCGGGCCCAGTTCGCGCTGGACTGGGGCGGAATCCACGGTTTCCCGCACTGGCAGCGGGTTCGCGAGAACGGGATCCGGCTTGCCGCGATGACCGGGGCGAATCCCCTGGTCGTCGGGCTTTTCGCGATTCTTCACGATTCGAGACGCGAGAGCGACGGCCACGACCCGGACCACGGCGCCCGGGCGGCGGACTTCGCGCGGACGCTCGCCGGCAAGGCGTTCGAGATCGACGCCGCCGGTCTCGACCTCCTCGCCACCGCGTGCCGCGACCACAGCGAGGGCTTCACGGAGGGCGACGCGACCGTGCTGACGTGCTGGGACGCGGACCGCCTCGACCTCGGCCGCGTGGGCCGGAAGCCGCGAGCGGACCTCCTCTGCACGGCCGCCGCTCGCGACCCGAAGATGGTCGAATGGGCGTTCGCGCGGAGCATCCGATGAAACCCTCCCTCCTCCCCCGGCCCCTCCTCCTTCTCCTGCTGCTGGCGAGCGCGCGGGCCGACGAAGTGCGCCCCGAGAAGCTCGCCGAGAGCGGCAAGGGCGTCCTCTACCGCTTCGGCGACCAGCGCGTGCTCGTCCTTCGCGGCACGCCGCGCGAGATGGGGCTCGCGCACGGGAGGCTCCTCGCGAAGGAGGTTCGCGAGGACGTCCAGGCCTTCCTCCACGACTGGGCGATCTCCGACCGCGGGCGGACGCGCGAGGAGCTCCAGGGGATCTGGGAGAAGCTCGCGCCGCACATCCCGAAGCGGTACCACGAGGAGATCGAGGCGATCGCCGAGGGGTCGGGCGTGCCGGTCGGGGACCTGCGGCTGATCCACGCGATCCCGTCGCGCTACCACTGCACCGGCGCCGCCGCGCTGCCCTCCGTCACGAAGGACGGGAAGGTCTACCACACGCGGAGCCTCGACTACTCGCTCGACATCGGGAAGGGCGTCCGCCCGCAGACGAACGCGATCCTTCTCGTCTGCGCGCCCGACGAGGGCCTCGCGCACGCGATCGTCTCGTGGGCGGGATTCGTCGGCTGCGTCACCGGGATGAACCTCGAGGGCGTCGCCGTCGGCGAGATGGGCTCGAAGTCGAGCGACGAGGCCTATGACGGCATCCCGATGATCTTCCACCTCCGCGAGGTGCTCGCCCGCGCGAGGGACCTCTCCCAAGCGAAGGCGATCTGGGAGAAGGGGCCGCGCACCTGCGGCTTCAACTTCGTCTTCAGCGACCCGAAGGACGCGTGCGCGGTCGAGTCGAACCGCTCGCTCGTCCGCTTCTTCGGCGCGGGCGACGGGCGCGAGAACGTCCTTCCGCACGCCGCCATCCCGGGCGTCGTCCGGCGGTGCAACCACTTCGTGGACAAGGATCTCGCCGCGACGCAGCGCGACCCCTACGACCCGCGCGAGAGCGCCGGCGGCTCATGGTCGGCCTACGACTTCCAGGGCCGCTTCCTCGCCGAGCGGCGCGGCAGCATCGACGCCGAGGCGATGATCGCGCTCCTCCGCAGCTACCCCGCGTCGCACCCTTGCCTCCACCAGGCGGTGATGTGCCCGTCCGACCGCGCCATCTGGGTCTCGCACGCGCGCGACCCCGCGGACGACCCGCTCCCCGGCGCGCAGAACCAGCCATTTCTCCGCTACGACCTGCGCGCGCTCCTCGCGGGCACGCCGCTCCCCGCGCCGCGCTCCGGCAGCCGCGCGGGCGGCGAGGGCGTCGAGACGGGGTCGATCGACGGCGAGCGGGAGATCGAGGGTCCCCTCGCGCACCCCCCGGAGAAGGTCCCCTACCGCCTGAAGACGCTGCGGAAGCTCGGCGACGTCACGATCCACGAGCTCACGTACCCTTCGCCCGGCCCGAGCGTCGCGCCGGAGAACGAGACGGTCTACGCGGAGTACTTCCGCCCGCCCGGCGAGGGGCCCTTCCCCTCCGCGATCGTCCTCGACATCCTCGACGGCCGCGCGTACGTCGCGCGCATGATCGCCGCGTCGCTCGCGGGCCGGAACGTCGCGGCGCTCTTCGTGAAGCTGCCCTACTACGGCGAACGCCGTCCGAAGGCGATCGACCCCTCGAAGCTCGGCCTCCCCGATGCGGTCGGCGCGGTGAAGCAGGGCGTGCGCGACATCCGCCGCGGCGCCGCGTGGCTGCGCGGTCGCCGGGAGGTGAGGGGCGTCGGCATCGTCGGGGTGAGCCTCGGCGCGTTCGTCGCCGAGCTCGCGGCGGGCGCGGACGGGGGCTTCGACCGCTGCGTGTTCGTCGTCGGCGGCGGGTCGATCGCGGACACGATCTACGCGGGCAGCAGGGACACGAGAAGGATCGTCGCCGCGATCGAGGCGATGGGCTACGCCGAGGCGCAGGTCCGCGAGGCGCTCGCACCCGTCGAGCCCTTGAACACGATCGGGGGGGTCGGGAGGGGGGGCGTCCTCATGATCAACTGCACCGCCGACGAAGTCGTCCCGCGCGCCTCGACCGAGCGGTACTGGGAGGCGATCGGCAAGCCCGAGATCGTCTGGTACGAGGGCGGCCACTACGCCTTGAAGGACCACGTCTTCGACGTGCTCGGGCGGATCACGTCCCACTTCGCGCGGTGAGCCGGCTCCCCCCCGCGCCCCCCCGCACCAAAGGCCGCTAGCGCCCGCGGCGCGCGGTGAGCCCGGACGCGCCGGAGACGATCGCGGCGGCGAGGCCGAGCTTCAGCGGGTCGAACGCCACGAACGGCCAGAAGCCGACGTCGAGCAGGGCGGACTCCGGGACGAAGCGGGAGAGCCAGAGGAGGCCGAGAGCGTGGATCGGCACGCTCGCGAGGAACATCGCCGGGACGGCGCGCGGGAAGGTCTTCAGGAAACCCGCCTCCGCCATGAAGCCGACGAGCGCGGCCGCGACGACGAACCCGATGAGGTAGCCGCCGGTCGGACCCGCGACGTGCGGACCGAAGGCGCCTCCGGCGAACACCGGGAGCCCGCAGGTCCCGGCGAACACGTAGAGCGTGAGCGCCGCCGCCCCGCGGCTCATGCCGAGCCAGCTCCCGACGAGCAGGACGCCGAGCGTCTGGCCGGTCAGCGGCACCGGCTGGAGCGGCACCGAAACCTGCGCGAGCAGCGCGACGAGCGTCGCGCCCGCGCCGACGACGGCGCACTCGCGCGGCCACGTGCGGGCCGGGAACCATCGCTGGGCGAGGGCCGGGATGTAGGGCATCACGCGGATTCTAGGGGCACTGTCAGCAAAGCTGCCGCGTCCCCCCGGGGCCTGCCGCGGCCGCTACCGGAACCTGCGGACCCCGAACCAGCCCCCGCTCGTCCGGTGCGCGCGCTTGAATGTCAGGAACCCCCGGTCGTACCGGATGTGCGTGGGCCCCGGGCCGTCGAGGATGCGATCGCGGATCCCCGTCGCCGCGGCGTTGTCCGGATCCATGTCGAGCACGTGGTGCACGGCGTCGAGCGCCGCGCCGAAATCGCCGTTCAGGTAGCGGAGGTCCGCGAGCCGGACGTAGGCCGCGATCGAGCGGTTGAACGCCTCGTCCATGTGGCGCACGATCGCGGCCCGGAGCGCCTCGTCCTCGACGTACGGCAGCAGGTCCTCGAGCGCGAAGATGGCCCCTTCGTAGAGGCAGCACGCCCAGTTGAGGCGCCAGCGCGCGACCGCGACCTGGCGGAGGTTCGCGCCGTCCGCGTACGCCCTCCCCTGCGCGATCCGCGCCGCCTGCGTCTTCACCTCGAGCTGCTGCCGCCGGAGCCGCCGTTCCTCCTCCTTCTTCCGGCGCTCGGCGGTGAGCTGCTTCTCGCGCTCCTCGATCATCTTCCGGAGCTCCTGCGCCCGGCCCTTCTCCGCGGAGTCGGGGAAGAGCTCGAGGAGCCGCTCCACCTCGACGCGCGCGTCGATGACCTCGCCCTCCCGGAACAGGGCCTCGGCCTCTTCGAAGAGCCAGGTCGCCTCCTCCTCCCGGAGCTTCTTCGCGAGCGACGGCAGCTCGCCCTTGATCCCCTCGTCGAACTCCGCCATCGCGCGATAGACCTTGAGCGAGAGGGAGAAGAGGCCGTTTCTCCGCGACCACTCCGCGAGCTCGAGATGCGCCGGGCGGTCGTGCCCGGGCAGCTCCTTCTCCCAGACGTAGAAGACGAACTCCGGGAGGATCCGGTCGATCGCGTAGACCGTCGCCATGCGCTGGTCCGCGGGGGCGGCGAGGCGGACGTGGAGCTTGTCGCCTACCCGCTTCACCTCCTCGACCGGGATCAGCTTCCCGTCCTTCGTCTCCATGAGATCGAGGGCCAGCGCGCTCGTCGCGACCAGCCCGAGGATCAGCGCAGTCCGCATGGCAATCTCCGGCGGGGACACGAAGCCCCCTACCCATAGACAACGCACGCCGGCTTCCGGATGCACCATTCGGCCGCGTAGACTCTCCCCCGATGACGGGAGAGCCCACGCTGCTCCACGGGTTCTTCGAGCGGAGCGCGCGCGAGCACCCCCACCGGGTCGCCGTCGAGGTCCCGCCGGGAACCGGGCGTCCGGAGCGCCGGACAAGGACCTACGCGGAGCTTTCCGCGCGCGCCTGCGCGATCGCCGCGCGGCTCCGGGAGCACGTCCGCGGGGAGACCCTCGTCCCGATCCTCCTGCCGCGCGACACGCCGGACCTCTGGGCGGCCCAGCTCGGCGTCCTCATGTCGGGCGCCGCCTTCGTCTGCATCGACCCGGCGTTCCCCGACGGGCACGCCCGGGAGATCCTCGCCGACGCGGGGGCGCCGATGCTCCTCACCGACGCGAAGGGCGCCACGCGCGGCCTCGGCGACGCGATCGATGTCGCGACGATCCCGCCCACCCCGCCGCCGCACGCCCGTCCCCCGGAGCCCCCCCCTTTCCCGAGGCCCCTTAGCCTCGCGTACGTCATCTACACGTCGGGCACCACCGGGGCGCCCAAGGGCGTGATGATCGAGCACAGGAGCATCGCGAACCTCGTCGGCGACGATCTCGAACGGTTCGCGCTCGGCCCCGGGGACCGCGTCGCGCAGGGCTCCTCGGCGGCGTACGACTCCTCGATCGAGGAGACCTGGCTCGCGTTCGCGGCGGGCGCCACGCTCGTCGTGCTCGACGACGAGACGGCGCGGCTCGGGCCCGACCTCCCCTCGTGGCTCCGCCGCGAGCGGATCACCGTCTTCTGCCCGCCGCCGACGCAGCTCCGCGCGATGGGCCCGGCGGCGGAGCTCCCCGGCGTCCGGCTCCTCTACGTCGGCGGCGAGGCGCTGCCGGCCGACCTCGCGGACCGGTGGGCGCGCGGCCGCCGGCTCGAGAACGGCTACGGCCCGACGGAGTGCACGGTCACGGCGACGCGCGCGACCGTGCGCGCGGGCGAGCCCGTCGCGATCGGGCGGCCGGTGCGCGGGATCTCCGCGTGGATCCTCGACGAGGCGCTCCGCGAGGTGCCGGACGGCGGGACGGGCGAGCTCTGCCTCGGCGGCATCGGGCTCGCGCGCGGCTACCGGAACCGCCCGGAGCTGACCGCCGAGCGCTTCCCCGTGCACCAGGAGCTCGGGCGCATCTACCGGACGGGCGACCTCGCGCGGCGCGGGCCGGACGGGGAGCTCTACTGCCTCGGGCGGATCGACGCGCAGGTGAAGGTGCGCGGCTACCGGATCGAGCTCGAGGCCGTCGAGGCGAAGCTCCTCTCGTGCCCGGGCGTGCGCGAGGCGGCGGCCGCCGTGCAGGGGAGCGCGCTCGTCGCGTTCGTCGTGGGCACGCCGCCGCGCCTCGAGGCGCTCCGCGAGACGCTCCCCGCGTACATGGTCCCCTCGCGCATCGGCGTCCTCGACCGGCTGCCGACGACGACCGGCGGCAAGCTCGACCGCGCACGTCTGCCGAACCTCGACGGCGGGGGCGGCGGCACGGCACCGCGGAACGAGATCGAGCGGAGGATCGCCGCCGCGTTCGAACTCGTGCTCGGGCGCGCCGTCTCCGTGCTCGACGACTTCTTCGAGGATCTCGGCGGGGACTCGCTCGCCGCGGCCGAGGTCGTGACCGCGCTCCGCGGCGACGAGAGGACGGCGGGGATCGCGGTCCGCGACCTCTACGAGGCGCGCACCGTCGAGGCGCTCGCGAATCTCTCCCGCGAGGCGACGCAGGGGGGGTCCCGCCTCCGCCAAGGCTCCGGCGGGCAGGCCGGGGGGCGACGGAGCGCGCCGCCCGGCGCGGCGGCGGCCGTCCAGTGCGTGGTGCTCCTCGCGGGTCTCCTCGCCGGATCGGCGATCGCGTACGCGCTCGTCTTCCTCCTGCTGCCGCGCGTCGTCGAGGCGACGGGCGTGCCCGGCCTCCTGCTCCTCCTGCCGCTCCTCGGGCCGCTCGGCGCGCTCGCGTACGCGCCCTTCGCCCTCCTCCTCGCGGTCGTCGCGAAGAAGCTCCTGATCGGCACGTACCGGCCCCTGCGCGCGCCCGCCTTCGGGAGCTTCTTCGTCCGGAACTGGATCGTGCAGCGCGCGGCGGCGCTCGTCCCGTGGGGGCTCCTCGAGGAGACGGTCTTCCTGAACGCGGCGCTTCGGGCGCTCGGGGCGCGGATCGGGCGGCGCGTGCACATCGACCGCGGCGTGAACCTCCAGGCGGGCGGATGGGACCTCCTCTCGATCGGCGACGACGCGACGGTCTGCCGCGACGCATCCCTCCGTCTCGTCGACCTCGACGGCGGCGAGATCGTCGTGGCACCCGTCGAGATCGGCGCGGGCGCGACCGTCGACATCCGCGCGGGCGTGGGCGGCGGCGCGGGCCTCGGGAGCGAGGCGTACCTGACCCCGCTCTCGTGGCTCCCGCCGGGCACGCGCGTGCCCGACGGCGAGCGCTTCGACGGGAACCCCGCGGCACCCGCGGGCGCCGCCCCCGGAGCCCCCTCTCTTCCCGACGCGCGGATCTCGCCGCTCCTCCACGGCGCGCTTCTGCTGCTCGCGCGCACCGGCGCCGGGATCGCCACCCTCCTGCCGCCGCTCGTGCTCCTCGCGTGGCTGGCGCGCGACACGGAGGATCTCTTCGCATGGCTCGGCTCGGAGAAGTTCTTCCTCGGCGTCGCGGCGGCGGCGCCCCTCGCGCTCCTCACGCAGGCGCTCGCGCTGCGGCTGCTCGGGCGCGTGCGGCCCGGGAGCATCGGCCGGTGGAGCGCGCCGCACGTGCGGGTCGCGATCAAGTGCGCCGCGGTCGAGTCGGCGGGGCGATGGCTCGCGGGATCGCTCCTCTGGCCGGTGTGGCTGCGGATCGCGGGCATGCGGATCGGGCGGAAGTGCGAGATCAGCACGGTCATGGGGCCCGTGCCCGAGCTCCTTTCGATCGGCGACGAGAGCTTTTTCGCCGACGGGATCTACCTCGCGGGACCGGGCGTGCACCGGGGCGTCGTGACGCTTTCGGAGACGCGGCTCGGGAAGAGCACGTTCCTCGGCAACCACGTCGTCGTGCCGGCGGGGCAGGTTCTCCCGGACCGGCTCTTCGTGGGCGTGTGCACGACGACGGACCCGGCGCTCGCGCGGCCCGGGAGCGCGTGGTTCGGGCACCCGCCGTTCGAGCTGCCGCGGCACGAGCCGGTCGTGGACCGGCGGCTCACGCACGACCCGTCGCCGGTGCGCTTCGCGACGCGGCTCTTCTTCGAGCTCGCGCGGTTCCTGATCCCGGTGCCGATGGCGCTCCTCTTCGCCGGATGGTGCCGGGGGGTCGAGGCGGGGGGCGCCCTCGCGACACCGCTCGCGACGCTCGCGACGGGCGGCGCCGCATGCCTGTTCGTGCTCGCGCTCAAGTGGGCGCTGCTCGGGCGCGTGCGGAAAGGAGAGCACGCCTTCTGGTCGTGCTGGTGCGCGCGGTGGGACTTCCTTTACATGGCCTGGGAGTTCCTTGCGCGCCCCGCGCTGGCGGCGCTCGAGGGGACGTTGCTCCTTCCGTGGTACCTGCGCGCGATGGGGTCGCGGATCGGGCGCCGCGTCGTGCTCGGGAGCGGCTTCGCGCAGGTGGTCGATCCCGACATGCTGGACCTCGGGAATGATGCGACGGTGCATGCGCTCTTCCAGGCGCACACGTTCGAGGACCGCATGCTGAAGATCGGGCCGGTGCGGGTGCGCGCGGGCGCGACGGTCGGGAGCGGCGCGGTCCTCCTCTACGGCGCCGACGTGGGCGAGGGCGCGCGCGTGGCGCCGCAGTCCGTCGTGATGAAAGGCGAACGCCTCCTCCCCGGCCGCGCGTACTCGGGTTCGCCTGCGCATCCCATGCGCCCCCCGTCGGACGCAAGGTAGGCTGCCGCAGGCGCTTGCGGCGGCCGGGGGGCAGCGGCCTACGCTCGCCGCTCGCGCAGGGCGCGGAGCACGGTCACCCCGACCGTCACCACGGTGAGCGGCATCACGTAGGCGACCATGATCCACGTGAAGTCGTGGAGCGCGTCGTGGCGCGCGGCGTCGAGCACGAGGTAGGTGACGTACGCGCCGTAGTAGCCGACGAACAGGAACCCCTCCCACCGCGCGATCCGGTGGCCGGTGAAAAAGATCGGGAGGCACGCGACGGCCGCGGCGACCATCACGGGCACGTCGAACGCCAAGGCGCCGGGCGCGACCGGTACGCCCTGCGGGGCGACCGCCGCGCTCGCGCCGAGCACGCCGAGGAGGTTGAAGAGGTTGCTGCCGACGACGTTGCCCACGGCGATGTCGCGCTCGCCGCGGACCGTCGCGAGCACGGACGTCGCCACCTCGGGAAGCGACGTGCCCGCCGCGACGATCGTCAGGCCGATGACGAGCTCCGAGAGGCCGAGGAGCCGCGCGAGGTCCGTGGCGGCGCCGACGAAGAGCCGCGAGCCGAGGACGAGCAACGCGAGGCCGGCGACCACGGCGAGGCCCGGGAGGAGGCGGGCCGGGGGGGGCGCGGGGGGGGCGCCCTCCTTCCCCGGCGCGGCGGCGGGCGCGCCGTTCCCCGCCCGCCGCCCCTGGACGACCTGCACCGTGGTGTAGAGCGCGAGGAGCGCGACGAGAACGAGCCCCTCCGCCCGCCCGACCGCGCCGTCGAGGGCGAGGTACACGGAGAGGAGGCTCACACCGATCATCACGGGCACCTCCTGGCGGATCACCTGCCGCGCCACGACGAGCGGGGCGACGCATGCCGAGAGGCCGAGGATGAACAGCACGTTGAGGATGTTGCTCCCGGCGACGTTGCCGAGGGCGAGGTCCGCCTTCCCTTCCCACGCCGCCTGCACGCTGACGGCCATCTCGGGCGCGCTCGTCCCGAACGCGACGACCGTGAGGCCGATCACGAGCGGCGTCACGCCGAAGGACGCCGCGAGCCGCGATGCGCCGCGGATCAGCACCTCGGCGCCGACGATGAGGAGGAGGAGGCCGCCGAGGAAGCCGAGGATCATGGCGCGCCATTGGAGCGGCAACCGGCCGCGGGTCAAGCCGTGCCCCCGGGCCTGCCCGTCGTAGCCTTGGCGGAGGCGGGAGCTTTCTCCGGTCCTGCCGGAAAAACCGAGACGCCGCGCGCGGGCGCGCGAACAGGGAGGAAAGGAGACGACCATGCAGGAGGCGCTTGTCGCGGAGCTCATGCAGGAGGCGGCGACGACCCGCCGGGTGCTCGAGCGGGTGCCGGAGCACCGGCTCGCGTGGAAGCCCCACGCGAGGTCGATGTCGCTCGGGCAGCTCGCGCTGCACGTGGCGACGATCCCGGGCGGCGTGGCCGGGATGCTCGAGGGCGACGGCCTCGACGCGGCCGCCGTGGACTTCTCGCAGAAGGCGGCGACGTCGCGCGGAGAGCTTCTCGACGCGCTCGAGGCGGGCGTGGCCAAGGCGCGCGGGTTCCTCAAGGGGCTCGACGCGAAGCGCGCGGCGGCGCCGTGGCGGCTCACGCGCGGCGGCCGCGAGATCTTCACGCTGCCGCGGGCGGCCGCGGCGCGATCGATCCTTCTCAACCACTGGTACCACCACCGCGGCCAGCTCACCGTCTACCTGCGGCTGCTCGACGTGCCCGTCCCCGCGGTCTACGGCAACAGCGCGGACGAGAACCCGCTCGC
>WYBS01000029.1 GCA_011525755.1 Planctomycetaceae bacterium | reverse complement strand
TCGGAAAATCCGACTGCCCCCGCGTCAGTATTGATTTTTACTCTTTTGCCCCCGCATTGACGTCTTGTCACCCCCCTCCATACAATCTGCTACTCGTGGGGCTCGCGCGCGAAGAGCGCGGGTCAGTTAGTGCGGGTTCGGATCGCAGTTCGGGTGGGTTCTGCGGTCGTACAGGGAGGGTGCGGGTAACTCGTGGGGCAGTTGGGGAGGTGTTCCGCGCCGGCGGCGTCCGTCCGTGGGCGGCCTGCGATCGTGCTCGCGGCGGCCGCCGCGCTCGCCGCGCTCTGCCTCCGCGACGGGGAGCACGCGCTCGCGCTCCTCGTCCTCGCCGCCTGCGGAACCGCGTGGGCGCTCTGCCCGCTCGTCGCCGCGCTCGCGATGCGCCTCGGCGCGTGCTCGCGGCCCGGCGGCCGCTCCGCCCACACGACGTGCATCCCCCGGATGGGCGGCCTCGCGCTCTACGTGCCCGTCGCGGCCGCGCTGCTCTGGACCGGCACCCCGCACGCCGGCGCGCTGCTCGCCGGCGCCACGATCATGGTCCTCGTCGGCGCGATCGACGACATCCGCGGGCTCACCCCGCGGAGAAAGATCGCCGCGCAGGTCGCCGCGGCCCTCGTGCTCGTCGCCGGCGGGTACCGCATCACCGGCCTCCGCATGGACCCGCTCGGCACCCTGCCGATCCCCGGCTTCGAGTCCGCCGCCGTGATCGCGTGGATCGTCTTCACGACGAACGCGATCAACCTCATCGACGGCGCCGACGGCCTTGCGGCCACGATCGCGGTGGTCGCGGCGCTCGCCCACGCGGCGCTCGGGGCGCCCGTCCCGCTCGCCCTCGCGCTCGCCGCCGCGTGCCTCGGGTTCCTGCGCCACAACCTGCCGCGCGCGCGGCTCTTCCTCGGCGACACCGGGAGCCTGCTCCTCGGGTTCTGCCTCGGCGCGCTCCCGCTCGCGGCCCCGGGCCCCCTGAACCTCCCCGTCGCGCTTGGCCTGCTCCTGATCCCCTTCGGCGACGTCGCCCTCTGCGTGGCGCGGCGCTGGCTGCGCGCGAAGCCGCTCAGCGCGCCGGATCGCGGGCACCTCCACCACGTGCTGCTGCGGCTCTGGCAGTCGCCGCCGCTCGTGCTCCTCGGGTTCGGCGCGCTGGCCGCGGCGCAGGCGATCGCGGTCCGCCTCCGCCCCGACCTCTGGGGGCTCCTGACGGCCTCCGCCTTCCTCGCCGCGACGGTCGTCTACGTGCTCTCCCGCGTGCGCCCGGACTGGCCGCGCATCGTGCTCCACCGCCGCGCCTTCCGCCGCATCCACCTCGCCCGCAACTACGCGATCGGCGCGCTCCGGATCAGCGAGAGCCGCCCCGAGGTGCGCGACGTGCTCCAGCGCGTCGTCGCGGACCTCGGGCTCCGCCACGCGCAGCTCCCGGGGATGCACCTCGGGCCGGCCGCGACCGCCGCCGGGCCCCTCGTCGAGGAGGAGGTCGAGTGCGACGGCGCGACCGCCACATGGAGCACGACCGCCGACCAGGACGACCCGGCGCTCCTCGAGGAGAAGCGGGTCGTCATGTGCGACGTGCTGCGCGAGGCGTCGAAGCGGCTGCGGTGGCTCGCGCCGGCCATCGCGGCGACGTCGGGGCGGGCCGCCGCCCCCGCGCCCGAGCTGTCCCACGCCCGCAACGGCCGGAACGGCAACGGCGCGCACACCCGCAACGGCAACGGCGCCCCCGCCCCCGCGCGCACCCCCGCCCCCATCCACTGCGTGGTCGAGGACCTCGTGCAGCTCGAGCGCATCGCGGTCCTCGTCCCGGCGATGCGGCAGCCCTCGAGCGCCCGCGCGATCGTCGTCTTCCCCGGCCGGCTGGACGACCTCGGCCCCCTCGACGGGATCGAGGCGCCGGTCGTGTGCCTCGACGCCACGGGCGACCCGGGCGAGATCGCCGCGCGCTACCTCGAGCTCGTCGCCCGCGATCGCCCGTCGGCCACCGTGGTCGTGGGCGAGGGCGGCGTCGCGTCCGGCTGCGCGCGGGCGGCGCGCGCGTGCGGGATCGACGTGGTGCAGTTCGACGCACCGCCGCCGCGGCGCAGGCGCGCCCATGCGACCTCGGGCAACTCCAGCCTCAGGAAGCCCGTCGCGGGGCGGAACGGGGGGGGTCCGGGGGCCGTGGACCTCGGGATCCGCGTGATCCCCGCGCTCCAGCCGCAGTCGCTCCGCTACCGCGCGCCCGCGCAGCAGGAGGAGGCCCAGTGACCCGTTCCCTCCTCCTCGCGCTCCTCCTCCTTCCCTTCGCGTGCGCGTCCTCGCCGCCGCAGGAGGCGTCCGAGTCCGTCCTCGCGCTGATCGCGGAAGGGAAGACCCGCACCGCGCCCGCCCTCGACCTCGGCGAGGACGTGACGGCCGCCGAGCTGCCGGAGGCCGTCGAGGACTACCGGATCGGCGCGCGCGACGTGCTCGACGTGCGCGTGCCCGGGATGCCGGACTTCGGCGGCGACCTCACGCGCGCGGACGCCGACGCGTTCGGCTACGAGGTGATGAAGGACGGGAACGTCTACCTGCCGCTGCTCGGCAAGGTCCCCGTCGCGGGCCGCACCGCGGTCGAGGTGCAGACGGACCTCTCCGAGCGCTTCCAGAAGTACAAGGACGCGCCGCTCGTGTCGGTGCGCGTGCTCCGGTACCGCTCGCAGAAGTTCCTCGTGCTCGGCGGCGTGGAGAAGCCGGGCGCGTTCGCCGTGGACGGCTCGACGACGCTCCTCGAGGGGGTCGCGCTCGCCGAGGGGATCCGCGACGGCGCCGACGTCGAGCGCGCCTACGTGGTCCGCAGGAGCGCGCTCGTGCCCGTCAACCTCGGCGACCTGCTGCTGCGGGGCGAGACCGGAAGAAACATCGTGATGCGCGACGGCGACGTCGTCTTCGTGCCCCCGGAGATCCGCCAGGAGGTCTACGTGCTCGGCGAGGTGCGGCAGCCGGGGCGCGTCGTGATCTCGCCCTACCGCCCGCTGACCGTCGTGGCGGCGCTCGCGGAGGCCGAGGGGCTCGACCGCCTGCACGCGGACCGGGACGAGATCGTCATCTTCCGCGGGAGCTGGCAGGAGCCGCGCTCCTTCACGCTCACCGAGGGGGACGTGAGCCGCTTCGGCGCGCACATCCTCCTGAAGCCGGGCGACGTCGTCCACGTCGCCCCGCGCGGGCTCGCCACGTGGAGCCGCACGCTGAGCCTCCTTCTTCCCTGGGCCACGAGCGTGACCTCGACCGCGCTCGCGGCGGTGGCGGTGGCGGAGAACTAGCGATGGACCTCGGCATCGACCTCCACGCGCACCTCGTCCCCGGCGCCGACGACGGCAGCCGCGGCCCCGTCGAGACCGTGGAGATGGCGCGGGGCCTCGCGGCGCTCGGCGTCCGCCGCGTGCACGTCACGCCGCACCAGTTCCGGTACGGCAACGACTTCCCGGCCGCGGAGCTCTCCGCGATGGCCGGGAGGGTCGCGGAGCTGCTCGCCGCCGCGCGCGTGCCGCTCGAGGTCGTCGCGGGCGCGGAGTACTGCTGCGGCGAGCGCTTCGTGCGCGCGCTCGAGAGCAATGAGGAGCTCTGCACCTTCGAGCACGACGGCCGCCCGCACGTGCTCGTCGAGTTCCCGCTCGACCGGACGGTCGCCGGGGTGCGCCGGGTCGGGCACGCGCTCGCGTGGCGCGGCGTCGGGGCCGTGCTCGCGCACCCGGAGCGCTACGCCGAGCTCGGCGCGAGCCTCGAGCGCATGCACGCGTGGCACGAGGCCGGCTGGCTCTTCCAGCTGAACCTCGGCTCGCTCGTCGGCGCGCACGGCGGCGAGGCCCGCGCGCGCGCACGGCGCCTCTGCGCGGAGGGGCGCTACGCGTTCGCCGGAAGCGACATCCACAGGCCGTGGGACCTCGAGCGGCTGCGCCTCTCGCACGCGGCGCTCCGCGAGATGGTCCCGGGAGGCGTTTCGTGAGCAACATCGAAGTCCGTGGAAGCGACGCGCTCGAGGGCGAGGAGCGCTCCCACCACCTCTCCGACTACCTCGCGCTGCTCCGCGCGAGGCCGTTGCTCTTCGTCCTCGGGTTCCTCCTCGTGTGCAGCGGCATCTTCGCGCGCGCGCTCTTCGCGACGCCGGTGTTCCGCTCCTACTCCGCGCTCCAGGTCGAGACCGGCACGGCGCCGCGCGGCGTCCTCGGCGAGCTCGAGGCGATGGAGGGCGGATCGACGACCGAGACCGAGATCGAGATCCTGCGCTCGCGCACGGTCGCGCTCGAGGCGGCGAGGAGGCTCGACCCCGGCTTCGACGCGGTCGAGGAGAACGCCCAGCGGCCGCTCGAGGTCCTGCTCGGATCGTTCCTCGGCCGGGCGGCGCCCCTCCCGGTCACGGTCGGGACGGACGCCCTCGAGGAGGGCCGGCCGCCGGAGTACTACGTGTTCGACTTCAGGGACGGCGCGCTCGTCGTCGAGAGGCACAGCAATCCCGATGGCACGCGCTTCGGCGGCCTCACCGAGACCGCGGACGTCCCGGGTTTCCTGCCGGGCACGCCGTTCGACGCCTTCGGGCGCCGCTTCACCGTGGAGGCGAAAGGCCCGCTCGGTGGCCGCCGCTACCGGCTCGTGCTCCGCTCCCCGTCGGCGCTCGCGGACTGGATCCGCGAGGGCGTGACCGTCGAGGAGATGGGCCGCCGCACGGGGATCATCCGCGTCGGCTTCGAGGCGGAGGACCCGCGCGTCGCGCAGCTCGTGGCGCAGGCGCTCGCGG
>WYBS01000028.1 GCA_011525755.1 Planctomycetaceae bacterium | reverse complement strand
GGGGCTCACGCGGCCGGAGTTCGAGTACGAGGTCCCGCTCGCGGACGCGGAGGAGATGCTTCTGCTCTGCGCGTTCGCGGTCGAGAAGACGCGCCACGTACGCGAGTTCGGCGGCCGGCGCTGGGAGATCGACGAGTTCCACGGCGCGAACGAGGGGCTCGTGATCGCGGAGATCGAGCTCGAGCGCGAGGACGAGTCGTTCGCGCTGCCGCTCTGGCTCGGCGCCGAGGTGTCGCGCGACCCGCGCTACCGCGTCTCGTCGCTCGCGCGGACACCGTTCGGGAAGTGGCCCCGCTGCTGACTTGCCCGCCGAAGCCTCGGCGAAGGCGGGCCCCTCCCCCGCGCCCCCTCCCTTCCCGTCAGATCTCGCCGTCCGGGTCCGAAAGGTCGATCTCTTCCGGCAGCCCGAAGTCCTTCGCGGTGAACTCGGGCTTTTTCGGCGGCCGTCTTCCGGGCGGTGCGAGGGGGCTCCGGGGGCCGAAGAAGTCCTGCACGGAGAGCGCGCGGGCGCCGAGCTGCGTGGCCTTGCCGGCGACCTCGCGGTCGTTCGTGACGACGATGATCTGGCCGGGCGCCGCGGCGTTCTTCACGGTGCCGAGGATCGCGTGGTCCGCCTCCATGGCCCGGCAGTAGCGCACGGTCACGCCGAGCTCGGACATGGTCTCCATGATGCCCGCGGGCGCGCGCCGGGCGTCGAAGAAGACGGTCGTTGTCTGCGGGGCCGCCTCCGCGACGCGCCGCAGGAGGTTCCGGCGCTTCTCTTCGTGGGTCTTCCCCCCCACCTTGAGCGCCGCCATCGCGTTGTGGCCGTCGATCAGGACCCGCATGCTATGCTCATTCTCCCGGCGGAGATGCGGACGGCCAGTCCGCACCCGACCTCCCCAACATGGCGGAAGACAGGAACTTACGACCGTCAGACCCCGAACCGGGTACCGCGCCCCGCTGGAGATTCCGGCTGATCGTGGCGCTGCTCGGGATCGTGGCCATCGCGGTCGTGGCCCGCGCGGCGCGCGGGACGCCCGAGGCCAGGGCGCAGGAGGCCGCGGAGCAGCGGTCCGCGTCAGGCCAGCCCGGCGGGTTGACGACGGGCCTCGTGCCCGGCGAGCCGAAGCCCGGAACGACCCCGGAGACCGCCCCGCCGCCCGAGGAGAAGGACACGCTCGACACACTGCTGCCGTTCGTGAGCGAGGGCGGCATCATGATGATCCTCGGGCTCCTGCTCGGGATGATCACGCGGTCGTTCCTCAAGGTGATGTTCCTCTTCGTGATCCTCGGCTTCATCGGCCTCCAGTACATGAACTACAAGGGCGTGATCACGATCGACTGGGGCGCGATGAAGGACTTCGTGCTGAACATGGTCCCGAAGGGCGCGAGCCTCTCGCAGATCGTGCAGCAGAAGCTCCCCTCCCTCGGCGCCTTCGGCCTCGGCTACCTGCTCGGCCTGAAGCGGGGGTAGGGGCCCCGGCCCCCGGCTTGCCCGCCGAAGGCGTCGCGCGAAGGCGGGAGCCCCCTCGTTCCGGATCAGCGGCGGCCGGCCTGCTCGAGCTGCCACGCCTTCTTCTGGTCGACGAACTTCCGTATCTGCTCGAGCGCGGCGAGCGCCGCCTCCCGCACGACCGGGTTCGCGTCGTCGAGCAGCTTGATGAGCGGGGGAACGGCGTCCTCGCGGCCCACGCGCGCGAGTCCCCTCGCGGCGGCTGTCCGGACGTCCGCGTCCCCATCCGCGAGCGCATTCACGAGGTATGGCGACGCCTCGAAGCTGTCCCAGTCGCAGAGCCGATTCACGGCCCAGAGCCGGACCTCGCGGTCCTCGTCGGCCACGACCACCTTGGCGGCGGGCAGCAGCGCGGCGCTCTTCTCCGACTGCCAGGCCCGCAGCAGCTGGAGCGCGCGCTGGCGGGTCGGCGACTTGGCGTGGAGGAGGATCTCCCCCATCGCGGCAACGGTGCGATCGTCGCGGGTGAGTCGATTCTGGAGGGGGGCGAAGATGTCCACGACCGCCTCCGCGTCCTCCGGCTTGGACAGGTCGTACGACGCGAGGATGTCGGCGGCCATCACCCGGCCGAGCACCGATGCGATCGCGTCTCGGAGCTTGGGATCCGTCCCGCGCGCCACCACGTCCCTCGTGAACTCGTCGCCGAGCGACTTGCGCAGCTCTTGGCCGAATGCGGACCTGCTCGCCAAGGCGAGCAGCGCCGCCTTCTCGCCGGCGGCTGCCGTCGGCCAGCGCGCGACGAAGCGTTCGCGCAGGAAGTCCTGCCACTGCCTCTGGCCCGAGCTGGTGATCGTGAACCGCTGCGTGGCAGCCATGCTCGAGAGCCAGGAAGATGCCACCTTGGCCGCCCTGTCGAGGAGCGCATCGGCGAGAGCGGCCGCCCCCTTCTCGTGATTCGGCAGCCCGACGATCAGTCCGCTCAGCATGCGCAGAGCCTCGGTCGCCGGGTCGGACGTGTTGTAGTTGACGATCGGCGTCCCGGCAGCCTCGAGCCGCAGGAAGAGGTCGAGCAGCCCGCCGACGCGCGCGCGGGTCCAAGGGAGCTCGCCGAGCTTCCGGTGGGAACGCAGCGTGTCGAGCACCGTCGCGGCGAGATCCGACCAGGGCTTCTCTGCGCCGGGCACGAGGGCGAGGACGGCGTCGAGTTCCTCCTCGTCCTTCTCCGTGAGCTGTCGCACCGCCCAGATCGCCGCGGCCTCCCGGGCGGCCTTCGTGGGCAAGGTCCGGGCCCATTCGACGCAGCGGCCCACGTCGGCGCCCTCGGGCGGGCCTCCCGCGCCGCGCAGGTAGTTGATGATGTGCTCGGGAGCGGAAGGTTCGGTGAACAACGCATCCACGCGGTCGCGCATGGCGTCGCCGGAGTGGCGATAGAGCAGCCCCAGCACGTACTGCACGGGATAGCCGGGTTCCGAGACGGCGAACGCGAACATCTCGTCCGGCGACGTCGCGACGGCCCGCAGGGCGCGAGCGAGCGGATCCTCCCCCGTCGCCTCCTCCCGCACCCTCCTCCGGGTCGCCTCGTCGGACTTGTAGATCTTGAGCCAACGCTCCTCGCCGTTGCGGACCCACGAGGGGTACCGCACCAGCGCCTCCGTCGGCGGCACGACGCCGAGATCCAGGAGAAGCTCGGTCGCGGCGAGGCAGAGGCGCTGATTCGAGCTCTTGAGCGCCTCCTGGAGCGCCGGGATCGACGCCTCGCCGATCGTCAGCAGCTGGTCCCGCGTCTCCTGCTGTTCCTCCTGTTTCGCCGTCCCGAGGCGCAGCACGAGGTCGACCACGCGCGCCTGGAACTCCGGGCTGTAGACGTAGCTCCGGTACCACTCGCTGAACGACTTCCTGAGGTCGACGGCCGTCCACTCCTGCAGCCGCGCCTTCGCCTCCTTCAGCAGCTCCGTCTCGCCGGGGAAGTCCTTCGCGAGCCGCTCGAGCAGAGCGACCGCCGCGTCCGTGCGGCCGAGCCGCTGCTCCACGATCGCCGCGCGGTAGAGCGACCGCGCACGGATCGCCGCGGGCCCCGCCGCGTCCGCCGCCTTCCGGTACCCCTCGAGCGCCTTGTCCAGCGCGCCCGACGCCGTCTCCTCCCACCACGCCTTCTCGAACAGCTCCTCCGCCTCCGCCCTCTTGTCCTGCGCGAGCGCGGCGGCGGAGATCAGGGCGACGAACAGCAACCGCTTCATGGGATGCCTCCTTTCGCCCCATGAGACGACGGGGCGAGGGTCCGCGTGCGAGCGCGACGCCAGGAGTTTGCAAGGGATTCCCGAGATCTCGCGAAGGGGAGGGGCTCCGGGGAACCGCATCACGGCTCGAACCTGTATCCGACCCCGTGCACGGTCACGATGTGCCTCGGGTCCAGCTTCTTCCGGAGCGACTGCACGTGGAAGTCGACGGTGCGCGTCGTCGGGTAGCGGTCGTAGCCCCAGACGCGGTCCAGGAGCTCGGTGCGGGAGACGACCCGCCCCGGGTTGCGTGCGAGATAGAGCAGGAGATCGAACTCCATCTTCGTGACCGCCACGTCGCGGCCGCCCCGCCGGAGCGTGCGCGCGCCGAGGTCCAGCTCGCAGTCGCCGAACGGCACGCGCGCCGGCTCGGGCTCCGCGCGCTTCAGCACGGCGTGGACGCGCGCCACGAGCTCGCGGAGGTGGAAGGGTTTCGTCACGTAGTCGTCGGCGCCCCCTTCGAGCCCCTCGACGCGGTCCTCCGGCATCCCGCGCGCGCTCAGGACGATCACCGGCGTCGAGCGCCCGCTCGCCCGGAGCGCGCGCAGGACCTCGAGCCCCTCGCCGTCCGGGAGTCGCCGGTCGAGGATCACGAGATCGGGGTTCCCGTCGAGCGCGGTCATCGCCTCCGCGAGCGTCCCCACGTCCGCGACCCGGAACCCCTCGCGCTCGAGACGGTCACGAAGCCCCTCGCGGATGGGCTTCTCGTCCTCGACGAGCAGGAGCTTCGTCTCGATCATTCGTCGATCTCCGGCGCCCTTGGCAGCGCGACGCGGAAGCAAGTCTCCCCCGGACGGTCGAGGAGCGCCAGATCGCCCCCCATCGCGCGAGCGAGATCCCGCGAGAGCGCGAGGCCGATCCCCGCACCCCTTGAGCCTCGCCCTCGCTGGAAGCGCTCGAAGAGCCGCTCGCGATCCTCGATCCCGACGCCGTCGTCGGCCACCTCGACCGCGGGCCCCGCGACGGCGCGGAGCACGATCCGCCGCGCCCGCGCGTGCCGGAACGCGTTCTGGATGAGGTTTGTGAGGATCCGCGAGAGCGCGGTCGGATCCGCCAGCGCGACCGGCGCGGGCGACGCGACCTCCACGTCGAGCGCGACACCGTCGCGCGCGGCGACAGGCAGCCACGCCCCCGAAGCCCCCCGTACGAACTCGCCGAGATCGGTCGGCTCCGGCTCGAGCCGCCGCGTGCCTCGCTCGAGCGCCGCGAAGTCGAGCAGATCCTCCACCAGTGCGCTCAGCCGCGCGCCCTCGGCCTCGACGACCGCGGCGTACGCGCGCCGCCGCCCCTCGTCGAGCCCGCCCTCCGCGAGCATCTCCGCGTGCATGCGGACGCTCGTCAGCGGCGTCCGCAGCTCGTGCGAGACGTTGGCGATGAAGTCGTCGCGGAGCTGGCGAAGGGCCCGCTCGCGGAGGAGCGCGCGCCGCGCGAGGAGCATCCCGCAGAGCAGCAACAGAAGGAGGCCCACGGAACCGACGACCGTGAGAAGGCGCCGCTGCCGCGCCGAGGCCTCCAGTGCTGAAAGGCCGGGATGGCGCACGGATGCGCGCACGGCCGAGCCCAGGAACGGCCGGGCGAGCGCCGCGCCGCCCGAGGGATCCATCACGAGGCCCTCCGCCGCGTCCGAGAGCTCGTAGCGGACCTCCAGCCCCTCGATCCGCGCGGGAGGGAGGAACCTCGCGACGAGCGGGGCCATCGGGACCGACACGACGAGGCGCGCGCCGGCGGGGAGCGGCGCCTCCGCGGCCACGCGAGCACCTGGCAGATCAGGGATCCCCTCGGGGACCCATCCGCGCGCGCGCAGCTCCTCGTGCCGCCGCGATCCGCTGAGCGCCTCGAACGCCATCGGGCCCGCCTGCGCGATCGTCTCGTCGGGAAGCTCGGCGATCCGCGCCGCCTCGTCGCCATCGCCGAGCTCCGAATGCCTCGACCGCACGCGCGCCGCGGCCGCCCACGCCCGGGCGCGAAGCGCCGGAGAGACGAGCTTCCTCGCCGTGTCCTCGAGGAGAGCCAGTGCGGCCGCCGGATCGCGCCGGACGAACTCGGCCCGCGCCGCCTCGTCGAGGCTCGCGCTGCAGGGCCCCCACTCCGGAAGCCAGTCGGGCGGCGCCGCGCGCGCCGGATCCCACTCGCTCCCCTCAGGGTCGATCACGCGGAGCGCCACGTCCGGGATGCGCGACTCCCGCTCGGCGGCCTCCCGCGCGCGCCGGAGCGCAGCGAACGGCGGCTCGACGGGCATCGCTGCGGCGAGCACGCGCGCCGCCTCCGCCGCAGCCCGGCGCAGGACGCCGTCGCACTCCCGCTCGCACTCCCGGATCCGGTCTTCGAGCCCCGCCGCGACCCGCAGCTCCGCGGCCCGCGCCGCCTCGCGCACCTGCCCCTCGAGCTCCCGCGTCGCGTGCAACCCGAGCCAGCCGAGCGCGCCCGCCGGGAGCAGGGTCAGCACGAGGAAGAGGATCGTCCAGCCGCCGAGCCCCCGCACCCCCCCATGATCCCGCCGCCGGGCCGCGGGTTGTTAGGCCGATGCAAGATCCTCAAGCGCCCGAGGCCCCCCGCCGATCCACGGGACATGGGCTTCTGGCGCGCCATCCTCCTCGCGAGCGCGCCGACGCTCCTCTTCCTCTATCTCTTCTGGAGGCGCGACGCGCGCCGCGAGCCGAAGGCGCTCGTCCTGAAGCTCTTCGCCCTCGGCGCCCTCGCCGCCGCGCCCGCCTACTTCCTCGAGCGCTGGCTCCCCGGCCCGACGACCCGCCTCTACGATAATTTCATACGGGTCGGCCTCGTCGAGGAGCTCATGAAGCTCCTCCCGTTCCTCGTCTTCATCTACCGCCGGCCCGAGTTCGACGAGCCGATGGACGGGATCGTCTACGCGGTCGCCGTCGCCCTCGGCTTCGCGACCGTCGAGAACGCGATCTACGGGACCGCGTACGGCGGCGACATCCTCGTCTACCGCGCGTTCACCTCGACGCTTGCGCACGTCGCGTTCACGGGCCTCTGGGGCTACGCGTTCGGCATGCGCAAGCGGCGCGTGCGGGCGTTCGCCGCGGCCGTCGCGCTGCACGGCGCGTACGACCTCCTCCTCTCCCCGAACGCCCCTCACCTCCTCGCGCTCGTGGTGCTGCTGCCGGTGCTGCTCCTCCTGCTCTACCTGGCCGTGCGCAGCGCGAACCGCCATGCCACCGGCAGCGCGGCGAACGCCACGAGCAGCATGAGGAACGCGACCGCGCCGACGCCCACGTGCAGCGAGTTCGCGAGGCGCAGGTAGTCGTTCGTCAACCCGAACGAGCCGCTCCCGCGGTACCACTGCCGCACGCTCTCGCTGAACATGAGCCCGCCCGAGAGCCAGACGTTGCCGAGCACGAGGTACCACGCGCACGCGCCGTAGGCCACGCGCTCGGGCCGCGACTGCGTGAAGCCGCCGACGAGCGCGCGCCAGAAGAACACGCCGCCGAACGCGATCTCGGAGAGGTGGCCCGCGAGCAGGAAGAACCAGTCGCGCGCGCCGGTGAACGCGAGGACCGGGTGCGCGAGCGCGAGCGCGCCGAGCGGGATCGACCGCCTCCGCCACGCGTAGTACGCGAGGCCAAGGAACACGACGGCCGCGAACACCTTCGACTGCTCGCCGTGGACCGCGGCCGCGTGCCCGTCGAGGCGGATCGCGGGGATCGACGGGCAGCCCATCGTCCACGCGGCGGCGCAGTGCCCCGCCTCGTGCACGAGCGACGAGAGGAACCAGCCCATGTACTTGAGGAGCGGGGTCAGCGTGAACGCGATCGCCGCGACCGCGCCGATGCCGAGGTACACGAGCGGGCGGTCCCGGCGGACGATGAGGGGGGGCGCGGGGGGGAGCGCGGTGCCCGCGCCGCGATGCCCGCACGCGTCGCAGCGCGGCGCGTCGGGGTGGTTGCTGTGGCCGCACTCGGGGCATGTCGTCCGTGCGCGCGTCGCGAGACGTTGCATCGTTTCCGTATCGGCGGCCCCCGCACCCCCCCTTGATCCTGCCGCCGGCGCCGCGCCTTGATCGTGCCGGCGCCGCGCCTGATCCTGCCGGCGCCGCGCCTTGATCCTCGCCTTACGGCGCCACGCCGCATCCCTTCGGCGCCGCGCCCCGAGCCGCCCGCTGCCCCCGGAGCCCCCCTTGATCGCCGTCATAGAATGCGCTCCATGCGATTCGAGAACGCGTACCTCCCCGCCGGCGGCTACTGGTCGACCCCCTTCTGCAAGTGGCAGGGCATGCTCGCGCCCCTGCACCCGATCCACCTCGCGGCGGACGGCGTGAAGAAGGCGCTGCCCGCGCGCGGCATCGAGGTGAAGGATCTCGACTCGCTCGTGCTCGGCTGGACGATCCCGGCGCGGCGGATCTTCTACGGCGGGCCGTGGCTCGCGGGGCTCATCGGCGCGCCGGGGATCACGGGCGCGATGATCTCGCAGGCGTGCGCGACTTCGGCGGCGGCGCTCGCGCACGCGGCGGCTTCGGTGGACGCGGGCGGCTCGGCGGCGACTCTGGTGGTCACGACCGACAAGTGCAGCAACGGGCCGCACGTGTATTACCCGGATCCGGGCGGCCCCGGCGGCAAGGGCGAGGCCGAGGACTGGGTGTGGGACAACTTCTCCTTGGACCCGTGGGCGCAGAACTCGATGATCCAGACCGCGGAGAACGTCGCGAAGGAGGCGGGGATCACGCGCGAGGAGATGGACGCGCTCACGCTGCGTCGCTACGAGCAGTACATGGAGGGGGTTCGGACGGGCTTCCAGAAGAAGTACATGCTTCTGCCGTACGAGGTGAACCCCTCCGGGAAGAAGGTCGTCGCGACGGTGACGGAGGACGAGGGCGTGTTCGCGACGACGAAGGAGGGGCTCGCGAAGCTCCGGCCGATGCTGCCGGACGGGCGCGTGACGTTCGGGTCGCAGACGCATCCGGCGGACGGCACCGCGGGGATGGTCGTCTGCACGAAGGAGCGCGCGAAGGCGTGGGGCAAGGGCGCGGAGCCGGTGCGCGTGCTCTCGTACGGCATGGCGCGCGTCGAGAAGGGCTTCATGGCGAAGGCCGTGGTGCCGGCGGCTCGCCGCGCGCTCGACGCCGCGGGCGTGTCGATCAAGGACGTGAAGGTCGTGAAGACGCACAACCCCTTCGCGGTGAACGACATCTACTTCGCGCGCCAGCTGGGGATCGACGCGAACGGGTTCAACAACTACGGGTCGTCGCTCATCTACGGCCATCCGCAGGGCCCGACGGGCGCGCGGCTGATCGCGGAGGGCATCGAGGAGGCGCGGCTGATGGGCGGCGGCCACGTGCTGTTCGCCGGCTGCGCCGCCGGCGACACCGCCGCCGCGATCGTCCTGAACGTCAACGGTTAATCTGCGCGATTTTCGTAACCGGTTCTAGCACCTGGACTTGTGGCTGCTCAAGTGCGGAACTCGTTCCGCATTTGTGACACCTGCCCCCGACGTATGGTTATGAACACCATCGCTCGGAAGGACGCCCCGAACACCGTCTGGCACATCACTTCGAGAGTCAACTGGAGGGTTTGGCACCTCCGCACGGAGGAGGCGTGCCAGGCATTCCTCGAGTGCCTATCAGGAGCCCTGAAGCGCTTCTTCGTGGACCTCATCGGCTACGTCGTGATGTCGAACCACTACCATGCCGTCGTCCGGTCGCCGGACGAGGAGGTCTATCGGCAGCTCACCGGCCGTCGCACGCGATGCAGGCATTTCCTCCCGTGGCCGAGCAGCCACCCCAGATCCACCGTCATTGGCCAGTGCATTCGGGAGCTGCAGCTCTCCGTCGGCAAGCGAATCCAGAAGAAGCTCGGGCTGACGGGCCACTTCTGGGAGGGGAAACACCATCGTCGGAGACTGGAGGACGAATGGGCCCTCGTCACGGCGGTCGCCTACGACCACCGCAACCCGGTGGTGAAGAACATGGCGCCCCGTCCCGAGGACTACCCGCGCAGCTCTGCGGCTTGGTGGGCAGGGAGTGGGCAGGCGGCCGTCCCGCTGTGCACGCGATCCGACTTCCCGTTCGGCACAACCCTCGAGCGCGTTCGCGCCCGCGTCGCTCGCTTCCAGCTCGACAAGCGGTTGGATGACGTCATGACGGTGTTCCAGAAGTCGCGGCTGCCCATCGATTCCCCGAAGGGACGCCGGTACCTGGAGAAGCTCATGCGGGAAGCGGGCATCGACCCCCTCGGTGACGAGCCCAAGACCACGAGCGAAGAGCGCGGAACGAGTTCCGTGTTCCGCAGTTCAACCTCCGCAACTCGTTCTCGATGAACAAGTTACGCCCGCCGCGCAGGTTAACCGTTGACCTGTCAGGCCACCGAGACCTCGGGGGAGAGGTAGACGTCCTGGATCGTGTGCAGGATCTCGATGCCGTCCTTCATGGGCTTCTGGAAGGCCTTCCGGCCCGAGATCAGGCCGCAGCCGCCCGCGCGCTTGTTGATCACCGCCGTCGCGCACGCCTCCGCGAGATCGTTCTTCCCCGACGCGCCGCCCGAGTTGATGAGCCCGATCCGGCCCATGTAGCAGTTCGCGACCTGGTACCGCGTGAGGTCGATCGGGTGGTCGCTCGAGAGCTGCGTGTACACCTTGTCGTGCGTCTTGCCGAACTTCGCCAGCGCCTTGTACCCGCCGTTCGTCGTCGGCAGCTTCTGCTTGATGATGTCCGCGCCGAGCGTCACGCCCAGGTGGTTCGCCTGCCCCGTCAGGTCCGCCGCGTCGTGGTAGTCCTTGTCGCCCACCTTGAACGCGGGGTTCCTGAGGTAGCACCAGAGCACGGTGAACATCCCCAGCTCGTGCGCGCGCTCGAACGCGTGCGACACCTCCTGGAGCTGCCGCGTCGACTCCTCCGAGCCCCAGTAGATCGTCGCGCCGACGCCCGCGCACCCGAGGTCGAACGCCTGCTCGATCGACGCGAACGACACCTGGTCGAACCGGTTCGGGTACGACAAGAGCTCGTTGTGGTTGAACTTGAGGATCATCGGGATCTTGTGCGCGTACTTCCGCGCGACCGCCCCGAGCGTGCCGTACGTCGTCGCGACCGCGTTGCACCCGCCCTCGATCGCGAGCTTCACGATGTTCTCGGGATCGAAGAAGATCGGGTTCGGCGCGAACGACGCACCCGCCGAATGCTCGATCCCCTGGTCGACCGGCAGGATCGACAGGTACCCCGTGCCCGCGAGCCGGCCGTGCGAGAACATCGCGCCGAGGCTCTTCAGCACCGACGGCTTCCGGTTCGTCTCCAGGAACACGCGGTCGATGTAGTCGGGCCCGGGCAGATGGAGCTGCTCCTTCGGGATCGTCTTGCACACGTGTCCGAGGAGCGATTGGGCGCGGTCGCCGAGGAGTTCCTGGATCTTGCCGCTCATGCCCGCAAGATTAGCAAACGGGCGGGGAGAGTTCCCGCTCCCGCGGGACATCGTGTGCCGTCCCGGGACATGGAAGGGAGGGGGCTCCGGGGGCCGCGGCGATGCGCGGCCGAATGCGGATCCGCCGTGTACCCTTTGCGCCGTGGCGAAGGTCGTCGTGCTCAACGTCGTCGGGCTCACCCCCGCGCTCCTGAAGCACGCGCCTCGGCTCCAGGCCCTCGGCCCCCCGGCCCCCCTCACACCGCCTCTCCCGGCGGTCACCTGCACGAGCCAGGCAACGATGCTCACGGGCCTCGCGCCGAGGGACCACGGCATCGTCGGGAACGGCTGGTACTTCCGCGACCTGAACGAGGTCCTCTTCTGGCGCCAGTCGAACCGGCTCGTGGAGGGCGCGAAGGTCTGGGAGGAGTTCCGCGGGAAGACCGCGAACCTCTTCTGGTGGTTCGCCATGGCGACGAGCGCGGCGATCTCCGTCACGCCGCGGCCCGCCTACTTCGCCGACGGACGGAAGCTGCCCGACGCCTACAGCGACCCGCCCGAGATCGCCCGAGACCTCCAGCGGCGGCACGGCGCGTTCCCGCTCTTCCGCTTCTGGGGGCCGCTCGCGGGGATCGAGTCGACGCGCTGGATCGCGTCGGCGGCGATCGACGTGATCCGCGAGCGCGACCCGGACCTCACGCTCGTCTACCTCCCGCATCTCGACTACGACCTGCAGCGGAAGGGGCCGGACGGCGTCGAGGAGCAGGTGCGCGCGGTGGACGCCGAGGCCGCGCGCATCCTCGACGCCGCGCCGCGGCACAAGGCCCTCGTCGTCTCGGAGTACGGGATCACGCGCGTCTCGGGCGCGCTCTGCCCGAACCGCGCGCTGCGGCAGGCGGGGCTCCTGGAGGTGATCGACAACCCGGTCGGCGAGCTGCTCGACCCGGCGCGCTCGCGCGCGTTCGCGGTGTGCGACCACCAGGTCGCGCACGTGTACACGAGGGACGTCGAGGCCGCGCGGCGCGCGCTCGAGGGGATGGGCGACTTCGTGGACAAGGCCGCGGCGGGCCTCGACCACCCGCGCGCGGGCGAGCTCGTGCTCGTGGCGCCGAAGGACCGGTGGTTCGCGTACCCCTACTGGACGGACGACGCGCGCGCGCCGGACTTCGCGCGGACGGTGGACATCCACAGGAAGCCCGGCTACGACCCGTGCGAGCTCTTCAACGCGATGTCCCCGCCCGCGATCGCCTGGACGCTCCTCAGGAAGAAGCTCGGATTTCGCGCGCTGCTCCGGACGACCCCGCTCGACGCGTCGATCGTCAAGGGCTCGCACGGGCGGCGGCCGGACGATCCGGCGGACGGGCCGCTGCTTCTCGGCGACGGCGACCGCCCCCGCGGCATGGCGGAGGTGAAGGCCGCGATCCTCGCCGCGCTCGCCCGCTGACCCCGCTCCTGCGGCACGCGTGCCGCAGCCGGCCGGCGCAACCCCTTGCCATGCAAGTGGTTGGATCTACGACGACCGCTGATGGTCACGCCTCTAGGCTCTGGAGGGCGGCGCGCAGGTGCGGGTGCTTGAAGGCGTAGCCGCTCGCCTCCGTGCGGAGCGGCTTCACGCGCGTGCTTGATGTGACGACCGTCGCGAACTCGCCGAGCATCAGGCGGAGCGCGACCGCCGGGACCATCGCATAGCACGGCCGGCGCAGCACGCTCGCGAGCGTCTTCGAGAACTCCGCGTTCGACACCGGGTTCGGCGCGGTCAGGTTGAAGGCGCCCGAGAGGTCCTTGTCGAGGAGATGCAGAAGGATGCCGATCACGTCGTCGACGTGGATCCAGCTCATCCATCCGTAGCCCTGGCCGATCGTGCCGCCGAAGAAGAACCGGAAGGGCTTCGCGAGCCTCGGGTACGCGCCGCCGCCCCTGCCGAGCACGATGCCGATGCGCGCGACCGCCGTGCGGATGCCGCCCGCGCGAGCGTTCCACGCCTCCGCCTCCCACGCCGCGCAGACCTCCGCGAGGAAGTCGCCCGCGGGCGTGGACTCCTCGTAGAGGATCTGCTGCTTCCGGTCGCCGTAGTAGCCGATCGCCGACGCGCTCACGAGGGCCCTCGGCTTCGGGTCCGCGGCGAGCATGCCGGCGACGAGATTCCGCGTCCCCGCGACGCGGCTCTCGCGGATCCGCGCCTTCTTCGCCTTCGTCCAGCGGCCCTTCTCGACGGGCTCGCCCGCGAGGTTCACGACGGCATCCACGCCCGAGAGCGCGGCCGCGGGCGGCGGGCCTTCGAGCGGATCCCATGCGACACAAGTGACGCCCGCCGGAAGCCGCTTCCGCAGACGGCGCTCGTCGCGGCCCGTGGCGACGACCTCGTCACCGCGACCGCGCAGCGCCTCGACGAGCGCCGCTCCGAGAAACCCGCTGCCCCCCGTGACCAGCACCTTCATGGCGCTGCCATGGTCGCCCGCACGTCAAGACTCCGCCGGCCAGAAAGCGGCCCTTTTGCTGACATCGGCCGCCGATTCAGGCAGACTGTCCGCCCTTAGGGAGGGCCATCATGATTCCGAAGCTCATCGGCGTATTCCTGTTGACGGCGGCGCTCGCGCACGCGGACGGCGCGGCGCGCCGCGAGACGGTGGAGGAGGCCGTGCGCGCGTGCATCGCCGCCGCGTCGGTCGACGACCTTCCGAGGGAGGGACTCACGGACTACTGCCTCGCGGCCGCAGCGCCCGCGGCAGGCATGGCGGAGGGCGAGGCGGCCGACGCGGCGCCGCAGGGGGCCGTGGCGATCCCGTTCCCGGGCAGGGCGCCGGCAAGCCTCGTCTCCGCGGCGGCCGAGGCGACGACGAAGCCCTGGGAGATCACGGGTGCGCTCGGCTTCACCCTCACCGACGGCAACAGCGAGTCCGTCACGCTGACGTTCACGCTCGACGCGAAGCGCGAATGGGAGCTCTGGAAGCTCTTCATGGGCGTGCGGATCCTCTACGCGGAGACGGAGAGCGTCGAATCCGCGTCGGAGTGGATCTTCCTCGAGCGCCTCCAGCGCAAGCTGTCCGAGCGCGCGACGATCTTCCAGGACCTGCTGGTCGAGCATGACGAGCAGGAGGACCTCCGCTACCGCATCCAGTTCACGGTCGGCTACAACCGCCGGCTCGTGAAGAAGGAGAACTTCGAGCTCTGGGGCAACGTCGGAGGCGGCGTGCTCCACGAGGAGTTCTTCGACGAGTCCGAGACGGAAGCCATCGCGCAGATCGGCATCACCTTCACGTGGCAGATCACGAAGAACCTCAAGTACGAGCAGATCCTCACCTTCTATCCGAGCCTCTCGGAGGGCGGCGAGTTCCGCATGTACTGGGAGTCCGTCTTCACGACGCCCATCAGCGACCGCTTCGACCTGCGCCTCTCGATCATCGATCGCTACGACTCGAACCCTCAGCCGGGCATCGAGGAGAACGACCTGACGATCGCGCTGTCGCTCGCGATCAAGTTCACGAAGCCGCCGCCCGCGCCGGCCAAGTGATCCCCCGGGGAGCCGGCGGAGGGCCTGCCATCGGCCTCCGCCGGCTCCCCCTCCCCCGCGCCCCCTCCCCTCCTGCCACGCGGGTCTAGCGTTCCCCTTGCGCAGTGGGACGATTTGACCCGTACGGCGCGGATCCCGGGAAGGTCCCGTGAGCCGGCGCCCTTTCCATTTCTGGAAGGCAGTACAACCAATGGCCAACGAGCCGAAGAAGTCCGCTCCGAAGCAGCCGGCGCCGCAGACGGCGAAGCCGGTTGCGCCGCAGCCCGCCAAGAAGCCGCCGATGCCCGGCACCGGCGCTCCCGGCACGGCCCCCGGCGCTCCGAAGAAGCAGTAGCGGGTTTCACGAACGGGCGGGGCCAGCGGGTTGCCGTTGGTCCCGCCCTTACGTTCTGATATCGCGTCGCCGGCAGGTGCCGGCCGGAGGTTTGAAGTGCGCCGTTCCTACCTGATCCCCTTCGCCCTCGCAGCCGTCGCCGCGTTCGCCCAGGACGAGGCCAGCGAGGATGTGGCCGCCCCCGAGATCGTCGCGTTCACGATCACCGACGGCTCCGCGCCGAGCAAGGAGCTCGAGAGCGCCGTCGGCAGGGTCCGCGCGACCTACGACGAGAAGGCGGTCCTCTTCCTCACCGTCAACGTCGCGAGCGCCGGCGGCAAGAACCAGGGCGCGATGCTCTTCTTCAGCCTCGGGCTGCCGCAGCTCTGGGAGGAGTGCCGGAAGTCGCCGGGCCAGCTCGTGCTCGTCGATCTCGACACGGTGAACGTGCTCTCGAAGCACGGGCCGAAGGAGAACATCGCCGAGGCCATCGAGAAGCACATCGGTGGCGAGGAAGGATGTGAGGGGGGCGAGGGGGGAGAGGAAGAGGGCTGCGGCTGCGGCGACTAGGCCGCCGCCGCGGCCGCCCTGCCGGCCGCCGCGCGTGACCATGCGCCCTTCCGGCCTTGCGCTCGCGTGCGCGGTGCTCGCCGCCGCGGCGCGCGCGTCGCCCGCGCCCGGCGACGACGAGGGGCTCGTCTCGACGTGGGTCCTCCACTTCGACGGCGAGATGCGCGTGGCGTGCCTCCCCACGTACAGGGACCTCCTCCGCGAGCTGCCCAAGCGCGCGCGCATCCTCGTTGGCGTGGCGACGGCGGACGACGCGCGGCGATTCCGCGAGGAGATCGGGATCGCGGACGGGCGCGTGCGGTTCGTCGAGGCGGGCGACTGGGTCAGCGGGTGGGCACGCGACCGGTACGTCTTCTTCGCGAAGGACGGGAAGGAGTGCCTCTTCCTCCCGCGGCGGGACTCCGTCGCGCCGAGGCGGCGCGGCGACCTCGCCATCGCGAAGGAGCTGAAGCGCATCGAGCCGGACCTCGAGGTGATCGAGAGCGACCTCGACCTCGAGGGCGGCAACCTCCTCTTCACGCCCGACGAGGTGATCGCGGGGCCCGCCGCGGTCACGTTCAACGTCGCGGATGGCGCGGCGGAGAAGGACGTCCGCTCCCGCATCGAGGACGTGTTCGGGCGCCGGCTCATCATCGCCGCGGACGCCGACTCGCCGCTCGCGGGCGAGCATGTGGACATGTATCTCGCCGTCGCGGGGCCGAGGACGCTCCTCCTCGGCGACCCGCGCGCCGCGCTGGAGGCGCTCGACGCAGGCGAGGACGTGCGCGCCTTCGGACGCTTCCCGCGCGAGAAGCAGCTCGCGCTCGCCGAGGCGTATGACCGCGTGAAGGCGCGGCTCGAGGAAGAGGGGTTCGGGGTCTCCCGTCTCCCGATCCTCCACGCGGAGGACAACGTGATCCTCACGTGGACGAACGCGGTCGTCGAGACGCGGGCAGGGAAGCGCCGCGTCTACCTGCCGAGCTACGGGCTGAAGCGTCTCGACGCGCTCGGCCAGGAGGCGTGGAGGGCGCTCGGCTGGGAGCCCGTGCCGATCACGGCGGACGCGGTGATCGTGCTCGGCGGCGGCGTGCGGTGCGTCACGAACACGCGGCGCGACGCCGCGGCGCCGGGGGACGAGCGCGAGGCGGAGGAAGCGGGCGACGAAGGGCCGGAGGCCGCGCCCGGCGGGTAGCCGGTCCCCCGGGCCCCCCCGTTTCCGCCTGCGCGGGACTCGCTCAGCGGCTCTTCACCGCGACGTGGACGAGCGCCTCGCCGCGGTGGAGCAGCGGGTTGTTCGAGATGCCGATGACGAGGCCCGTGTGCGTCGCCTTGATGTCGCCGACGATCTCGCCGAACGCGTCGCGCACGAGGCCCAGGATCTGGCCCTTCCTGACGCGCTCGCCGAGGCCGACGCGGAGCTCGACGATCCCGCTCCTGTGCGCGCGCACCCACGTCGTCTTCCGCACCTCGACGCTCGCCGCCCTCGGCCGACGCGGCGCGGGGAGCATCCCGAGCTCCTGGATCACGCGCAGCACGCCCTGCTCGCCGAGGCCGATCGCCTTCTGGTTGAACCGCATCGGCTCGCCCGCCTCGTAGACGATCGCCGGGATGCCGCGCCTGCCCGCGGCGTCGCGGAGCGTGCCGGGGATGATCGTGCCGTGGATCATGAGCGGCGCGCCGAACGCGAGCGCGCACCGCCGCACATCGGCGTTGTCGAGGTCGCCGCGCACCTGCGGGAGGTTCTCGCGGTGGTGCGAGCCGGTGTGGAGATCGATGCCGTGGGTGCAGCGGTCCACGACCTCGGTGAGGAAGAGGTGCGCCATCCGCGAGGCGAGGCTGCCGCGCGCGGAGCCGGGGAAGCTGCGGTTGAGGTCGCGGCGGTCGGGGAGATAGCGCGACTGCGTGACGAAGCCGAGGACGTTGACCACGGGCACCGCCACGAGCGTCCCGGCGAGCCGGCTCGGCCGGACGCGCGCGAGCACGCGGCGGATGATCTCGGTGCCGTTGAGCTCGTCGCCGTGGAGCGCCGCGGAGAGCCAGAGCCGCGGTCCCGGCCGCTCCCCGTGGACGACGACGACCGGGATCGAGATCTCCCCCTGCGTGACGAGCCGCATGACGGGGATCTCGAGCCGCGCCGTCGTCCCCGGCTCGACCGTGTTCTCGCCGATCTGGAAGGGGTTCAAGGCCGCAGCCCCCCGGGCAGGGGCGCTGCGGAACGCGTTCCGCACCCTGCACGACGCAAGTTACTGCCGGACGGGGCCTTACAGCAATCGCGCACTCTAACCGTTGACCTGTCTGGGGCGTTGGGCGTGGCGCTCCAGGAACTCGATGATCCGGCCCGCAACATCGACCTCGCTGATCTCCTCGATCCCCTTGAGGCCGGGCGACGAGTTCACCTCGATCACCACGGGCCCGTGCTTCGACCGCAGGAGGTCCACGCCCGCCACGCGCAGGCCCATCTCCCGCGCCGCGCGGACCGCGATCGCCCGCTCCTCCGGCGTGAGCTTCACCTTCTCCGAGCGCCCGCCCCGGTGCAGGTTCGCGCGGAAGTCGCCCCGCGGCGCCACGCGCTTCATCGCGGCGACCACGCGCTCGCCGACGACGAAGCAGCGCAGGTCCGAGCCGTCGGCCTCCTTGATGAACTCCTGCACGAGGATGTTCGCGTCGAGCCCCCGGAAGGCCTCGATCACCGACTCCGCCGCCTTCTCGGTCTCCGCGAGCACGACGCCGATCCCCTGCGTGCCCTCGAGCAGCTTCACGACGAGCGGCGGCCCGCCGACCGCGTGGATGAGCCCGGTCACGTCCTTCGTCGCGTGCGCGAAGCCGGTCACCGGCAGGCCGATCCCCTTCCGCGACAGGAGCTGCAGGCACCGCAGCTTGTCGCGCGACCGCGAGATCGCGATCGACGAGTTCGCGGACGCGACCCCCATCATCTCGAACTGCCGCACGACGGCGGTGCCGTAGAAGGTCTGGCTCGCGCCGATGCGCGGGATGATGGCGTCGACGCCCTGGATCGGCTCCCCGCGGAAGATCACCTGCGGGTTGTGCGCGGTGATGTTCATGTAGCAGCGCAGGTAGTCGATCACCTGCACGTCGTGGCCTCGCCCCTCGCCCGCCTCGCGGAGCCGGCGGGTGGAGTAGAGCGAGGGCTTGCGCGAGAGGATGACGATCTTCATGGAGGCCGCGGGAGATTATCCCAAGGGGCTCGAATCGGGGGGGCCGGGGGGACCACCTACTGCTCCCTCCCCTTCCCCGGCCCCTTCCTCTTCCTCTTCGGCCGCCCGCCGAGGTAGGAGCGGCCCGGGTCCACGAGGAATCCGTTCCTGATCGCCTCCCGCCCGAGGAGCAGGCGGAACCCCATCTCGTCGCGCGCGACGAGCGTCAGCTCGACCTCCCGCCGCTCGCCGAGGAGCTCGATCACCGTCCGGATCACCGGACGCCGGGAGACGAGGCCGTTGCTCGACTTCACCTGCCGCTCGCCGAGGAGCGGCACCTCCGCGGCGACGCTCCGCTTGAGGCTCCGCTGGAGCGGGTGGAGGACGAAACGCACGTAGGCGCCGCCGCCGCGCCGCACCACCTCGATGTCGAAGGCGTGGAGCGCCGAGGAACGCGCGCCGGTGTCGATCTTCGCCTTGATGCGCCGGACGCCGAGGGCGGGAAGCGAGACCCACTCCCGCCAGCCGACGTGCGGGAGCTCCCGCCTCACAGCCAGCCCCGCCAGCGGAAGAACCCGACCATGCCGAAGCCGAGCGCGAACATCCCGCCGATCACGAGCCAGAACCCGCCGGGCGTGTGGAGCCCGGGCATCCAGTCGAAGTTCATGCCGTAGACGCCCGTGATGACGCCCAAGGGCATCATGATCGTCGCGATCACCGTCAGCGTGCGCATGACCTCGTTCAGGCGGGTGTTCACGGAGGCGAAGTAGGCGTCGCGCGCGGCGGCGAGCCCCTCGCGCACGCCCTCGAGCTGCTCGTGCACGCGCAGGATGTGGTCGTAGATGTCGCGCAGGTAGGGCTGGATCCTCTTCGGCAGCGAGGGGTGGATCGTGCGGAAGAGCGCCGCGCAGACGTCGCGCTGCGACCGGACGGTGCGGGCGAGCTGGGCGGCCTCCTGGCGCTTCTCGAGGATCCCCTCCATCTGGGCCGCGTGGGGGCGGCCGTAGCAGGTGTCCTCGATCCCCTCGACGTGGTCGCGCAGCTCGTCCACGAGCTGCTCGAACCCGTCCGTCATGTGGTCGAGGATCAGGTGGGCGAGCGCGGCCGGCGCCTGGAGGTAGCGGTCCGGGTCGCGCTGCACGCGCGCGGCGATGGACTGGAGCCGCTCGAGCGGCTCGCGGAGCATCGTCACGATCCAGTCCTTCGCGAGGAACATCGCGATCTTGCGCGTACCCTCCTCCGCGTCGCTGTCCGGCGTGTGGGCGATGAGGAAGAGGTTCG
>WYBS01000155.1 GCA_011525755.1 Planctomycetaceae bacterium | reverse complement strand
CCGAAGTAGCCCCACCGGCAGGGGGCGTGCGAAGGCGCTGCCCGGTCGTGGTGGTGAGGGGGCCGGGGGGAGAGGAGCCCCGTTGTCAGGCGCGTAGGTCACCGGGCGGCGGCACCTCCTCTCCCTCTCGGCCCCGGGTCCTCGGCGCGCTCGCCTCGCCGCTCCTCGGGCGGGAACGCGCCACGGTGCGCGAACATCTGGCGCTCCAGGCTGCGGTCGGCGGTCGCCCGGCCGCTGCCGGGCAGCTGAGGAGTCCCCCCGCCGCAGGCAAGACCGTCCGTTCGCGAACGTCTGCCGCTTGGGCACGGGGCACCAACCGCCCAGCGCGGGATCTCTCTGGGCCTGAGGGCGCCGTCCGGGACTGTTCGGAGCTGCATACCTAACACGATACCTAACAGCGCCGACGGGATCCGGCCCCCCCGGCCCCCCCTCCTTCCCCGGCACCCGCGCGCGGCCCGCCTCGCGCTTTGCGACGCCTACTTCGCCGCCCGGATGGCGTCGAGCCGCTTCGCGATCCACTCCGCCTCGGGCAAAAGGCCGTTCGCCCGGTGGAACGCCGCGAGCTTTCCGTACCTCGCGACGACGTCAAACCCGCGGTTCCACTGGAGCTTCCGGAGACACGGCGGGCAGAGGCGCAGCGGCTGCGTGTCGGACTCCTCGAGCGAGTTCGATCCGTTCATCGCGCAGGCGTAGTCCTGGCAGTGCTCGATCCCGAAGGCGTGGCCCATCTCGTGGACGACGACCATGAGCGCGCGGCGGAGCGCCTGCGTGTCGGAGTCCTTCGTCGCCTCCTGCCGCCAGAACCCCGGGAAGTAGCGGGCGAAGGACCAGACGCCCACGCGGTCGCGCAGCGACGCCTCGCCGAAGACGTAGTTCCAGTCCTCGTCGGGATAGAGGTCGGCCATCGTCACCGCGAACGTGCACACCGCCTCGCGCGGCCGGCGTCCCGGGAGCAGCCGGTCGAGGAACCATCCCGTCTCGTACTGCCTCCCCCACGTCCGCTCGCGGTGCCAGCCCTTCTCCGGGAGATCCGCCCTCTCGAGCGTACGGACGGGCAGGTCGAACCAGATCGCGGCGAACTCCGCCGTCCGGTCGAGCACCGCGCGCTCCTTCTCCGAGAACGGGCCGACCGGGAGGAGGGCGAGGACCTCCCCCGGCTGCGCGCGGACGGGATCGCTCTCCACGTAGGCGTCGAACCCCTGCCGCCGCTCCTTGAAGCGAGCGCGCCAGGCGTGCGGCCCCGGCGGCCCGAGCTTCTCGAACCCGGCGTCGTCGCGGGTGGCGAAGGCGAGCCTCCGGTCGCCCGGGACGGGTTCGTTCCCGCAGGCAAGCGTCGCGAAGAGGAGGATGGCGAGCCTCGCGAGCCGGCGCACCCCCCTTGAAACGGTCCGACGGGCCGGCGGTTCGGGACGGCTTGCCCCCCCCGGGCGATGGGATAGCGTTCCACCGGGAACACCGAAGGAGACGGGACGTGCAATCGGGAACGGGCAAGAACCCCGCCCGCGACCGGCGACGCCATCCTCGCTTCGACGACGACGCGCGGGTGCTCTGCTTCGCCGATGCGGAGGACGGAGGATTTCACCAGGCGCGGCTGACGGAGCTCTCCGCGGACGGGATGCGCCTGCGCGCGGACCGGAGGTTCGCCCCCGGGAGCGAGCTCTACGCGGGGGTCTTCCTCGAGGAGTCCAGCGAGCCCCTCGTCCTCTTGGGGGTCGTCCAGCACTGCGAGGGTGGCGGCGACGAAGTGACGATCGGTCTCCGGTTGCCGAGCGTGACCGACGAGCAGCGGCAGGCGCTCGCGCACCTCCGCGACTACGTGACGCGCCGCCACGGGGCGTCCGCGGTCGTGACGGTGCGCGCCGCACCCGCGATCCTCAGGATCGGCGACGAGACCTGGTGGTAACGCCCCGCCGCTGCCGTTCGGCCCCGTCGCGGCGACGTTTGCCCGCCTCCGTTGAGCGCCCAGCGGAAGCAAGGACAGGAAGCCGCTCACGTCCGGGGCGCGTCGGACGATCCGTCAGCCCTCGCCTCGCTTCGGGCGGCCCCGCGCCCGAGCAGACCTTCGATCGCCTGCGCACTGTCCATGTCGGCCAGCACGAGCAGCGCGTCGTTCTCGCGGATCTCGGTCTGGCCGCTCGGGACGACGAACTCGCCTTCTCGGGAGATCGTGATCACCAGCGATCCGGGAGGCAGATCGAGATCGGCGAGGCGCTTGCCGACGATCGGCGAGGCCGTGGGAACGTGGATCTCGATGACCCGTGTCGGAGAGCCCGCCGGCTCGTGCACCCTTGCCCGCCGCGCGTCGATGATGAGCGCCTCAGCCTCGATCGCGCTCACCCCGCACGCGAGCAGCATGGCCCGCCCCATCGCGTAGGCAAGCTCGATGTCGCCGTGGACGCATCGGGTCCGCGGGAGCGAGCTCAGGGCGACCCGCAGCGATTCGTGGTGGACGCGGGCGATCACGTCGAGCCTCGGATTCAAGCGGTGTGCCTCCTCGATCGCACGGCGTGCCGCCACCGGTTGCGTCGTCGTCACGAGGAGCATTCGTGCGTCCCCGATGCAGGCCCGGCCGAGGAGCGCCGGATCCTCTCCATGGCCGTGCAGGACGCGCACCCCCTGCCGGCGCAGCGCCATCGCGGTCGTCTGGTCCTGCTCGATGACGACGAACGGCAGCCCGCGCTGCCGCAGGAGTTGGGCAAGCACGCTCCCGACGCCGCCGTGGCCGAGGAGCACGACGTGATCGCGCAGCGACTCGCCGTCTCCGGCCGCGGGCGAACCGGCAGCCTCGGCGCCGATCACGCGCGCGGCCGGCTCCCCGGTCTCGGCCGGCCGGTCGAACGGATCGAGCAGCGCGGAGCGGACCTCGGGCTCGTCCGCCGGACGCGCGAGGACCGTCACCTGATCCCAACCGAGCAGCCTCGTATTGCCTGTCGGCGCGACGACCTCGTTGCCCCGGGTGACCAGCGTGAGGATCGCGCCGGGAGGCAGGGTCAGGTCGCGGATGCGAGGTCCGGGCCGGCCCTTCGGGTCGGGAAGGTCGACGACGATCAGGTCGAGGTCGCTGTGCGCCATCGTGACAAGCTCGAGCCCGTAACGCGGCCGCGGACGCGAGGGGATCGACAGCCCGAGCCGCCGCGCCAGCGCTCCGAGCGTCGATCCCTGGATCGAGACCGACAGGATCACGGCGAAGAAGACGAGGTTGAACACGTCCTGCCCGGCCGGCATGCCGGCGGCCATGGGGTAGGTCGCGAGCACGATCGGGACCGCTCCGCGAAGGCCCGCCCAGCACATGAAGTTCCGCTCCTTCGCGCCGATCCGCATCCCGAGCGTGCCGATCCAGACCGCGGCCGGCCGGCCGACGAACGTCAGTACGAGGAAGAGGACGATCCCGTCGAACCACAGGGAGCTCCACTGGCTCGGGAATACCAGGAGCCCCATCATCACGAACACGCCGATGTTCGCGATCACGGACAACGCCGCCGAGAAGTTGCGGACGCCCTGCTGGTAGATGAACCGCCGGTTCCCCATCACCAGCCCGGCCGTGAAGACCGCGAGCATCCCGCTCGCCCGCGCGAGCTCTGCCAGACCGTACGTCAGCAGCACGAAGGCGATCAGGATCACGTAGTAGTAGCCTCGGTCCTGCGGATTGAGCCGATCGAAGACGGCGACCGCGACGCGCGCCATCAGCACACCCACGACCGGTCCGGCGACGAACTTCCACGCGAACGCGGCCAGGACCATCCAGCCCAGGCTGGCGTCGGAGGCCAAAGCCTCGAGGACCACGAGGGTCAGCAGGATCGCCATGGGATCGTTCGCCGCGCTCTCGATCTCGATGGTCGACGCGAGCCGCGACGGGAGCGCGTGACGACGGAGGATCGAGAAGGTCGCCGCCGCGTCGGTCGAAGAGATCACCACCGCGAGCAGGGACGAGCGGTCGAGCGGCCAGCCCACAACGAAGTGCAGGACGGAGAACGTCGTGACCGCGGTCAGCGCGACGCCCAGCGTCGCCATCGAACCCGCCGGCAGGGCGACGGCCTGGAGGACGCTGCGTTTCGTGACGAGGCCGCCGTGGAACAGGATGAACACGAGGCCCGCGTTCGCGACGTCGTTGGCGAGATCGACATCGTCGAAGTGCCACAGGCCGAGGATGTCGCTGCCCGCCAGGAGCCCGAGCCCGAGCGCCACGAGGATGACCGGTACGCTGAAGCGATCGAGCGACACGGCCACCAGCACGACACCCAGCAGCAGCAACGGGCCGATGGTGTAGACCGCCTGCATTGGCGTCTCCTGGTGCATCGATCATCAGCGCCCGCGCACGACCCGTCACCGCGAGATGAGCAGGGGAACCGTGGACGCGCGGAGCACGAGCTCCGTCACGCTGCCGAGCGCCCAGCGCAGGAGCCCGGTGCGGCCGTGGGTCGCCATCGCCACGAGCGTCGCTCCCATGGACTCCGCCCGGGCGACGATCCGCTCGGCGACGGGACCGGTCACGACCTCGACCCGCGCGGAGAGGCCGAGGCCCCGGACGCGGACGCGAGCGCGCTCGAGCTCCTCGCGCAGCGCCTGCGCCTCGCTCTCCAGGATGCGCTCGATCGCATCCGCACGGAGCTCGGGCTGCGGCGCCTCGGCCGCATCCACGACGCCGAAAAGCGTCACGTCCGCCGTCGCGCCCGCGCCAAGGAGCGCGAGCGTCTCGGCCGCCCGCTGCGCGCGGACGGACCCGTCGTGGGGCAGGAGCACGCGATCGAAGAGACGGCCGCGAGGCGCCGGAGCCGCGTCCTCGGCGCGGAGCACGAGGACCGGCAGGTCCGCCGCACGGATCACCTTCTCGGCCACGCTCCCCATGACCAGCCGGTCGAAGCCCGACCGGCCCGCCGTGGTCAGCGCGACGAGGTTGACGCCGTTCGCGGACGCGGCGGCGAGGATCGCGTCGGCAGGGCGACCGTCGCCGATCACGGTCGTGACCTTCGCCCACTCCCCGACGCGGCCGGCAGCCGCGTCGAGGTAGGCACGGGCCTCCTCCCGGGCGGTGCCGCCCGGCTCTGTCGTGCGCATGAGCACGACATCCTCGGGCGCGAGCTCCTTCGCAACCGGGAGGATCGCCTCCGCGATGGCCGAACCGTCGAGCGGGATGAGGACGCGACGTGTCGACATCGTCGCGCAGTCTACCCGACCAGGCTTCCGGGCAGCGGCGACTCGGAGAGGAGCGCATACCGTCGGCAGCGAAGACCTGCGGCGAGCCGGAGACGCGCCGCTTGCCAAGGTGTCGCGATCCGCGGCGACGGTGCCCGCGCCCTTTCGATCCGGCCGCGATACCGCGAATCGCGCGGGCCGCGCCGCCCGCGCATCGCACTGCGCGTGCCCGCACCGCCGGGCGGAACGGCTACGCGCCGCGGCTATCATGGGCACGTCGGTGGCGACAGGAAGGATGGCTCCTCAGCGCGCCGCCCCGCCCGGGGAACGCGCGTGGCACGCGATGCCGGGCGCGACCGCGCTCGCCGAGCTCCAGACGACGGAGGCCGGCCTCACTCCCGACGAGGCGGAGCGCCGACTCCTCGTGCACGGCCCGAACCGGCTGCCCCAGACGCCGCCCCCGCCGTGGTGGCTCGTCTTCCTTCGCCAGTCGCACAACCCCCTCATCTGCGTGCTGCTCGCGGCGGCCGCTGTCTCCCTCGCCATCGGCGAGATGGCCGATGCGTCCTTCATCCTCGGGGTCGTCCTCCTCAACAGCGCGATCGGCGCCGTTCAGGAGATCCGCGCAGAGCGCAGCAGCCGGGCCCTCCAGGGCCTTTTGCGCGTCCGCGCGACCGTGCTCCGGGGCGAGGCGCGCGAGATCGAGGCCGAGGGAGTCGTTCCCGGCGATATCGTTCTGCTCGAGTCGGGTAACCGCGTCCCGGCGGACCTGCGCCTACTCTTCTCCCACGGCCTCGAGATCGACGAGTCGCTCCTCACCGGCGAGTCGCTGCCCGTGCTCAAGGACGCACGTTGGAGCGGTGCGGCAGCGACCGCGCTCGGCGACCGGCGGAACATGGCCTACGCGGGCGCGGTGGTCGCGCGAGGCCGAGGGCGCGGCGTCGCCGTCGCGACCGGAGGGGGGACGGTCGTCGGACACCTCGCCCTCGACGTCACCGCCGCGGCGCGAGGCCGACCCCCGCTCCTCGTCCGTCTGGAGCGGTTCACGCGCGCAATCGGCGCGGCGGTGCTCGCCGCGGCGTTCCTCGTCGCGATCCTCGGCGTCACGGTGCTCGGGCACCCCATTGCGACCATGTTCCTCTTCGCCGTCGCGCTCGCGGTCTCCGCGATCCCCGAGGGACTGCCCGTCACGCTGACCGTCGCCCTCTCCATCGCGGCGCGCCGGATGGCGCGACGCAACGTGATCGTTCGCCGCCTCGCCGCCGTGGAGGGGCTCGGGAGCTGCACGCTCGTCGCGACGGACAAGACGGGCACGCTCACCTGCAACGAGATGACGGTCGCCCGCGCGGTCCTCCCGGACGGCACGGAGCTCGAGGTCACCGGGGCGGGCTACGCGCCGGAAGGGGAGGTGAGGGGGGCCGGGGGAGCGGTCGCGGGATCGCCCGCGCTCGCCGCACTCGCCGAGGCGGCCGCCCTCTGCAACGAGGCGAGCCTCCATCGGAGCGACAGCGGCTGGTCCTGGCGCGGCGACCCGACCGACGTCGCGCTCCTCGCGTTCGCGCGCAAGGCGGGAGTGGACCGGGACCGCGCGCTCGCGGACCGGCCGGAGGTGGGCGCGATCCCGTTCGAGCCCGAGCGCAAGTACGCGGCGACGTTCCACGACGATGCGGGCGCCGTGCGAATCCTCGTCAAGGGCGCGCCGGAGCCCGTCCTCCGGATGTGCCGCGAGGGCGCCGAGGCCGCGCTCGCGACCGCGGAGCGCCTCGCCGCGCGGGGGTTCCGGGTGCTCGCGTTCGGCGTCGGCGAGGGACGCGCGCCCCTCGACCCCGCGCACGCCCCACCCGACCCCGACGGGCTCGCCTTCCTGGGCCTTGCCGGGATGATCGACCCGCTGCGACCGGGCGCGCGCGAGGCGGTCGCCCTCTGCCGTTCAGCCGGGATCACGGTCGCGATGGTCACGGGGGACCACCCGGTCACGGCGCTCGCCATCGCGCGAGATCTCGGCCTCGCGTCGCGGCCGGAGGAGGTCACGACCGGGGCAGACCTGGCCCGCGGAGGGGAGCTCGGACCGCTCGTGGCCCGGACCCGCGTCTTCGCCCGCGTCTCGCCGCAACAGAAGCTCGACATCGTGGGCGCGGCCCGGGCCGCCGGCCACTTCGTGGCCGTGACGGGCGACGGCGTGAACGACGCCCCTGCGCTCCGTGCCGCGAACATCGGCGTCGCCATGGGCAGGAGCGGCACCGACGTGGCCCGCGAGGCGGCGGAACTGGTCCTCGCCGACGACGACTTCGCGTCGATCCCGGCGGGGATCGAGGAGGGCCGCGTCGCCTACGACAACGTGCGCAAGGTGATCTACCTCCTCGTGTCCACGGGCGCGGCGGAGGTCGTGCTCGTGGTGCTTTCGCTCGCGGCCGGGACACCGCTCCCGCTGCTGCCCGCGCAGCTCCTCTGGCTCAACCTCGTGACGAACGGCGTCCAGGACAAGGCGCTCGCGTTCGAGCCAAAGGAGGAAGACGTCCTGCGCCGACGACCGCGCCCGCCCGGGGAGCGCATCTTCGACCGGCTCATGGTCGAGCGCGTTGTGCTTGCGGCGCTGGTGATCGGCTGCATCGGCTTCGCCGCCTGGAGGTGGATGCTCGCGGCGGGATTCGCGGAGGAACGTGCGAGGAACCTCATCCTGCTTCTCATGGTCCTCTTCGAGAACGTGCAGATCGGCAACTGCCGCTCGGAGACGAAGTCCCTGTTCCGCCTCTCGCCGCTGAAGAGCCCGATCCTCCTTGCGGGGACGCTCGCAGCGCTCCTCGTCCACGTGGCGGCGATGCACCTGCCGCCCCTGCGGGCACTGCTCAGGACCGGCCCGGCGGGCGCGACCGAATGGCTCGCGCTCGCGGGTCTCGCGCTGACGGTCGCGGTCGGCATGGAGATCCACAAGCGGACGTGGGCCGCGCGCCACGGAGGCGGCGTCAAAGGCGCGGGTGGTCGTGGCGCGGTCGGGGGCGGCACGGAGCAGGCCGATGCCGGATCCCGCGAGGCGGGCAGATGACCCTCCGCCACGCCGCGCAGGCGGGCCTCTGGCTCGCCGTGTACGTCACGCTCGTCACCGCTCCGCTCTTCGTGCTTCTCCTGGGCCCGATGCCCAGGGGCCGCGGCTTCTGGTGGGAGTTCTCCATGGCCCTTGGGTTCGCGGCGACGGCCATGATGGGGATCCAGTTCGCGCTGACCGCGCGCTTCCGCCGGGCGAGCGCGCCATTCGGCGTCGATATCCTCTATTCGTTCCACCGGCACTTGGGCATCCTCGCGGTGGGCATCGTCGTCGCCCACTACGGGATCCTGCGGATCGGCAGCCCCGCGGCGCTCGGCCCGCTCGACCCCCTCCGGGCCCCTCCGCACCTCACCGCCGGCCGCCTCTCTCTCCTCCTCTTCGCAGCCGTCCTCGTGACATCGCTCTGGCGGAAGCGGCTGCGTCTTGAATACGAGCGGTGGCGGCTCATCCACCTCGCGCTCTCGACCGCCGCCCTCGGGCTCGCCCTCGTGCACGTCGAGGGAGGAGGCTACTACCTCCGGACGCCGTGGAAGCGGGCCCTCTGGACGGCCTACGGCGTCTTCTGGCTCCTCCTCATCGTCCACGTCCGCGTCCTGAAGCCGTGGCGCATGTTGCGGCGGCCCTACCGCGTCGCGTCCGTCCGGCCGGAGGGCGGCGACACGTGGACCGTGGCCCTGCAGCCGGACGGGCATCCGGGCCTGCGCTTCCAGCCGGGCCAATTCGCGTGGGTGACGCTTCGCGGCTCCCCCTTCCTCTTCCGCGAGCACCCCTTCTCCTTCTCGTCCAGCGCGGAGCGGACGGATTCGATCGAGTTCAGCATCAAGGAGCTGGGGGACTTGACGCGCACGGTGAAGGATCTCCGGCCGGGCACGCCCGCCTACGTGGACGGCCCCTACGGCGCGTTCTCGATCGACCGCCATCCGGAGGCGCCGGGTTTCGTCTTCGTCGCGGGCGGCGTCGGCGTCGCGCCGGTCCTGAGCATCGTCCGGACGATGCGCGACCGCGGCGACCGGAGACCGGCGCTGCTCTTCTACGGCACGCGGCGGTCCGACGAAGCACCGTTCGCGGCCGAGCTCGACGCGCTCGCCGCGACGACGGGCCTGAGACTCGTCCGCGTGGTCGAGGAGGCGCCCGCGGGGTGGCCGGGCGAGACGGGGCTCGTGGACCTTACGATGCTCGACCGCCACCTTCCGCCGGACCGCACGCGGCTCGAGTACTTCGTCTGCGGGCCAAACGCGATGCGGAAGGCTGTCGAGCGGGCGCTCGTCGCGCTGGGCGTGCCGCTCACGGCGATCCACGTCGAACTCTTCGAGTGGGTGTGAGATGCGCGAGACCTGGGCCCTCCGGATCGCGGCGCTGACGGCGCTTGCGGTCGTCCTGCTCGCGGCGCTCTTCGCGCGCGTGCAGCGCGGCGAGCGACCCGGGTCCCCCGGGCCTTCCCCGCCTCCTGCCGCGGATGCCGCGCTCGTCGAGGCGGGCCGTCGCGTCTACGACCGGGAGGATTGCGCCGCATGTCACTCGATCGCGGGCGCGGGCAACCCGCGAAGCCCTCTCGACCGCGCGGGGGCGCGCCACGACCAGGAGGCGCTGCGGCGGTGGATCCTCGGCGATGGGGAGGCCGCGTCCGCGCTGCCGCGGCGGGTGGCGCACGCGAAGGAGGAGTACCGGCAGCTCCCCGCGGAGGATCTCGATGCGCTCGTCGCGTACCTCCGGAGCGCCGCCGGGGGCTGAGGCTACTCCGAGCCGGTCCTGACAACGAAGCACTGCGCCAGGCTGGAGATCCTCGACCTCCCGCAGCGGCCGAGAAGGCCGCGCAGCTTTCCCCCGT
>WYBS01000154.1 GCA_011525755.1 Planctomycetaceae bacterium | reverse complement strand
TTGCTCGCCTGCAGGAAGTTCGGCGCGATGATCGCGACCTTCTGGGCGCCCGCGAGGGCGGTCGTGCCGTCCTCGGCGGCGGCCGCGCCGGGGTAGGTGGCCGCGACCAGCGAGTCGAGGTAGTTCGGGAGCTGGCGCTCCATCACCTCGTAGTTGCGGACGGCAGAGTCGAGACCGCTGAGCGTGTGCGCCGCGACGCCCTCGGACGTGCTGTCGTCGAGGTCGTCGTAGGCGACGATGAGCCCCCCGCCGATGATGGCGAGGATGGCGACGACGACGAGCAGCTCGAGCAGGGTGAAGCCGGCCTCATTCCGGTGCCTTTGGGATCTCACGCGATGGCCCTCCTTTGCGGGGTGTGGTTCGCGGATCCCAGGAGCGAAGCCTGTGCCGCCGCCGCGTCGCGGATTCGTGCCGCGCGCGCTACAACGCGTGGCGCGAAGGTGGCAACGCGTCTACGGCGCGCGCCACGCCGTATCGCGTCCGATTCACGAGAGGCCGCTCGCAACACTCCCGTTGCGCGAGCGTCAGGGGCGCGGCGTGCAGACGAGGACCTGCCAGTCGGCGACGACGGTCGGCGCGCGGCGGACGTCGAAGGCGGTGCCCTCGCGCACGAGGGTGTCGCCGATCGGCGGGAAGACCTCGTCCATCATCGCGAGCACGGAGCGCTCGCCGGGATCGACGGCGCGCGCCTCGCGACCATCGAGCCCGTCGAACCCGAAGCCCGTGCGGTTGGTCGCGACCTCGTACCGGCCGCGGTAGACGAGCGCCGCGGGCGCCGCCACGCCGTCGAGCAGCCGGTCGAACGCCGAGACGTCGTGACGCAGCACGGCTGCGCCGCCGTCCTCGCCGCGGGGCGCCACGAAGAAGATGCGGCGGCGCCCGGCCCCGATGCCGACCGCCGGGAAGACGAGGACCTCTCCCGCCGCGACGTGACGGAGGAAGGGCCACTCGGAGAAGTCGTAGCCCACGGCCTGCGGATCCGTGGAGGCGACGACGACGCCGCTCCCGTCGATCAGCGAGGCGTGCTCCGCCCCGGCCCGCGTGACGATGTCGCGGAGCACCGTCAGCGTCCGCTGCGGCTGCTCCGAGCCCGCGCGGAAGGTCCGCACGTGGATGTTCTCCGCGAGGGCGCGGCACGCGACGACCCCGCGGAGCATCGCCTGGTCCACCTCCGCCGAGACGCGCGCGAGCCGCGATTCGTCGAGCCCCACGGCCGGGGGATCGGCGACCTTCGCCTCCCTTCCCGCGCAGGCGGCGAGGAGGAGGGGTGCAAGGCGGAGGCGGCGCATGGCCGGGCCCCACGCAACTATCGCGCCACCCGTGCCGCCGCGAGGTCCGTCTCGTACGCGTTCCGCCCGAGGCGGATCCCCTCGACGTCGCGTCGCGCGAGCGCGAGCCGCTGCGGCGCGAAGAGCGGTACGAGAAGCGCCTCCTCCTCGATCCGCGCCTCGATGTCGCTGTAGCGCGCGGCGAGCGCCTCGCCCTCCGCGGAGAAGGTGCCGCGGACGAGCGCGGCCATCTCCGGGTCGCCCCCGTCGGGCTCGAGGAACCGCGAGACGAGCCACATGTGCGGGTCGTACGGCAGCCCGTGCGTGGTCGAGACCGCGACGTCGAAGTCGCCGTCGGCCATGCGCTTCAGGTACTCGGGCCGCGGCACGGCCGCGACTTCGATCTCGATCCCGGCGCGACGCGCCTGCCTCGCGACCGCGAGTGCCAAGCGGACATGGTCGGGGTCGAGGTCGTGCACGACGAAGCGCGCAGAGAAGGGGGGGTCGGGGGGGGATGCCGGCGGCGCCTTGACCCGCCGCGCCGGCCACGACGCCACGGCGAAGAGCGTCTCGCGCGGCTCTCCGCACCCGGCCGCCGCCTCCTTCACGATCTCCTCCCGGTCGATCGCGGCCGCGAGGCGCAGGCGCGCGTCGCGGTCGCGGAAAGGCCCCGCCCCGCCGTTGAGCCGGAGGAAGACCGTGAGCGAGCCCGGCGACGTGACCATGCGGAACTCCCCGCCCTCGCCGAGGCCCTTCGCCTCCTCGCGCGGGATCTGCGGCACAGAGCCGTCGAGGACCGCGTCCACCTGCCCGGACCTGAGCGCCGCGATCGGGCTCAACGCGATGTGGTCGCCGCCGTCGAGGGTGCGGATCTCGAGCGGGTTGCCGGCGCCCGTCGGCGCGAGGAGCGTCGCGACGCCGGGGTCGTGCCGCTCGACGCGGAAGGGGCCGCTGCCGACCGGCGTCTCCGGGCCGCCGGCAGCGACCGCGCACGGGTTGATCGCGGGGAGGTCGCGGAGGAGCGGGTAGGGCTCCTTCATCACGAAGTCGAGGCGCGTGGGGTGGGGGGCTTCGATCCTCTCGACGCGCGAGCTCATCCCGAGCCACGCGTGCTCCGGCTTCCCGATCCAGCCGTCGAAGTGCGCCTTCACGGCCGCCGCGTCGCACGGCCGTCCGTCGTGGAACCGCGCGCCCGGGCGGAGGTCGAAGATCCACCTGCGCCCGTCGTCCGCCGTGCGCCAGGCCTGCGCGAGCCCGGGGACGAAGCGGCCGTCGTCGTCGACGCGCACGAGAGTCTCGAAGACGAGGGACTTCACGAGGAACCCGCCGTGGTAGACGAGCGGGGTGATCGTCGGCTCCGCCCGCCGCATTCCGACGACGCCGACACGCAGGGGGGCTCCGTCGCCGGGCGCCTCGGCCGCGAGCACGCCGTCGTGGCCGTACCCCGGCGGGCGGTGAAGCATCGTGAGCCGTCCCGAATACCCGCAGCAGAGGATCTCGTCGGTCGTGTTGCGCCCGTCCGCCTCGATGGTCGCGAGCCAGTGGCCCTTGTCGCGGTCGCGGAAGATCGTCGTCCTCGTCCAGCCCGCGCTCTCGCGCGCGAGGATCTCCACGCTGCCGCTGTAGCCGAAGACCGCGATCGTCTCCTGGTCCGGATCCTTGCCGAATCGGCCGCTCACGACCCCGCGCGCGCCGAGAGGGCCCGCGTAGATCAGCTCGGGCGGCCTCCATGCGTCGGCCCGGCGCTCGTAGCGGTAGACGCGGCCGTCGTCGCAGACGGTGTAGAGGATGACCGCGCCCTTCGCCTCGCGGAGCGCGACGCGTCCCATGCCCGTGCGCTGCCGGTCGATCTCGGTCCAGCGGGCGCCGTCGCCCTCGAGCCGGAGCGTCTCGAGGCGGCCCGCCCGCGACACCACCGCGACCTCCGGCGTCGCCCCCTCCGCGTGCGGCAGCACGACCGCGTCGCGTACGCGCGTGTCGAGAGCCTGCACGCGGCGCACCGCGGGTTTCGGGCCGCCCCCCGTCACGACGTAGAGGCCTCCCGGCCACGTGAACATGAGCATCTCGTTGCCCGGCGCCTTCGGGTAGAGGTCGCCGATCACGAGCGTGTGGATCTCCTCGCCGGGGAGGTGGACGACGAGCCGCGTCTCGAGGGCGCCGTGGGGGTGCGCTACGATCTGCCAGAGGTCGCCCCGCTTCCCGCCGGTGTAGAGCTCCCTGCCCGGGACGTTCGGGTCGAGGTCGCCGTGCGCGAGCCCGCCGAGCCACGCGCCTTCCTGGAGCGTCTCCATGGGCGTCCAGCGGCCGCTGTAGGGGATGAGGACCGTGCAGCGGCCTTCGTCGTCGAGCGCGACGACCTCCTCGGTGCCGACGGAGTCGAAGATCGGGAACGCGCCGACGGTCCAGATGCCCGTGCTCCCGCGGTCGAGCACGAGCTGCGCGTGCCAGCCCCCCTCGGCGGGCAGCACGACCTCCTCGCTCTTCGGATCACCCCCGGCGAATGCCGTCCCGAGAACAAGGAGTACCGCGAGGCCGGCCGGTTTCTTCATGTCTCGCGCACCGCAAACGCCGAACCGTATCGCCTCGGGAACAGGCGGCGGGAAGCCCGGGCGTCGCGGCGTTACCGGCGCGCCTCAACGGCGCCGGGCGGAGACGAGGTAGTGGACGCTGACCGAGGGGGGGACCGGCAGCGCGAAGCACCGGATGTCGACGAACCCCGCGGCCTGCAACAGGAGCGATGCGTCCGCGGGCGAGAGGCCGCCCCGGTACGGGGCCCTCGGGTCGCAGGGCCGGCGCGGCGGGAAGAGGAGGCTCGCCCGGCGGAAGATCCCGCGTCGCGCGCCGCTTTCGAGGAGCACGACCCGCCCGCCCTTCTCGAGGAGGCCGTGCCAGTCGGCAAGTGCGCGCTCCGGCTCGCGCGAGCGGCTCAGGAGGTGGCGCGCGACGACCGCGCCGTGGATGGTGCCGGAGAGCGCGTGCGCCGGATCGAGGGCGAAGCAGCCGTTCTGCTCGAGGAGTTCCCTCCACTCCCCCGAAGCCCCCTCGATGTCGACCACGATCCGCGCCGCGCCGACGGCTTCTCCGAGGACGGTTCTCCATGTGGCGCGGGTCGGCGTCGCGGCGATCATCGCCCCGCACGTTGCAAAGGAGGGGCCGTGGAAACGGAAGCGCCCGGGGACGCGCGATCCGCCCCCGGGCGTGGAAGTCAGAAGTCGACCTGGAAGCGCGTGCCGAAGACCGTGAGGCTGCCCTCGCCGAACGCCCCGCCCTCGCTGACGTCCACCCAGACGACGTTGAACATCACGCGCATGCTCGGGTTCCAGTACCAGTTGACCCCGAACGTGATCGCCTCCTGGAGGCCGCCCGTGACGCCGGAGTCGCTGAGATCGACGCTGTCGTAGCGGATCGCGACCTGCCAGGCGCCGGCCCCGGAGCCGCCGGCGCGGAACCTCTCGTCGATGTGCGGCCGCTCGAGGCGCTTCGCGTCCCTGCCGTAGTTCACGCGGCCGCCCCGGAGGAAGTAGCCGACCTCGACGTAGAAGCCCGAGAAGCTCGGGTCGGTGCCGCCGTTGACGTCCACCCAGTAGTACTCGGCCTGGACGTGGAGCCTCTGCCACGTGAAGAGCAGCTCGAAGCAGTAGCCCGTCTCGTCCTCCGCCGTGATCGAGCCCGTGTCGACGAAGCGCACGCCCGTGCCGATGTCCGGGCGCGCGCGGTACTGCTTCGTGCCGGCCGGCGTGTCCGCGAAGAAGTACCCCAGTCCGACGTGCAGGATCCGGTTCGAGTCCTTATCCTCGAGGAAGAAGGCGGCGACGCGCGCGGCCATGCCGTAGCCGCTGTTGTCCGTCGCCGTGCCGTTCGTCGTGGCCTTGAAGGCGCTGATCGCCACGAGCAGCCGCTTGTCCTCGAGGAAGTTGTTCGAGAGCATGAAGCCGTCCTGGTACGAGGGGACGAACGCCTGCGTCGGCGCGGCCCTCTCCATGAAGGTGAGGAACCGCGTGCTCGTCATCTCGGCGAGGCTATAGGGCTGCTTGAAGAGGCCGGCCGAGAACGTGCCGACCGGGCCGAGGTTCCTGAGGCCGAGCACCGCCCACCGGAGCGTGGCCGACCCCGAGGCGAAGTCGATCGCCACCTGGTAGAAGGCGTCGGTGAAGAGCGTGCCGTCCGCCTGGAACCAGAGCTGGCGCAGGTACCAGCTGTCCTGCTTCTGCGCGCCGCCGTAGTCGTCGCTGCCGAAGTAGGCGCCGTCGTAGAGGATGCGGCCGCCGATATGCGCCGTGAACGCCCTATCCGCGGTCTCGAGCTGGAGGCCGTTCTTCCAGAACGCCTTGAACATGTTGTCGCCCGGGGCGACGGGGGGGGTCTCCGCGAGGTAGTCCGCGACCTCCTTCGCGAGCGAGGGGTCGGCCGACTTCTCGGCCTCCGCGCGCGCGGGCAGCGCGAGGACCAGGATCCCGAAGAGACCGGAGAGAACGCGGACCACGGCGGAGTACCTCCCTCGCCGGCGTGCCCACCCGCCAGCTGACCGCAAAGGCTACGCAAAGGCCGCGCCGGTGGCCACCATCGGCCTCTCCGACGCGCCTTCGCCACAGGTTGTCACCGCCGGACGCACATCCGTGTTGCGAAGCGCGCCGCCAGGTGGCGCGGGCTCGTGACAGGACGCCTACATTGGTCGGCGTGAGCCACGGGCACGATCGCCGGCGCCGCGGCGGCGGAATCCGGGGGGGTCCGGGGGCCGTGGTCCTCGCGTGCCTCCTCGCCGCGCCCCTCCTCGCCGCGCCCGCGGACGACTACGCGGTCCTCCTCGCGCGATCGGTCAAGGACGACGGCATCGACTACGCGGAGCTCGCGAAGGGCCGCGCGGCGCTCGACGGCTACCTGCGGTGGCTCGAGGCCGCGGACCCGGGCGCCGCGGCGGCGGACCGCGCCGCGTTCTGGATCAACGCGCACAACGCGCTCGTCCTCCGGCGCCTCCTCGACACGCGCCCCCCGGTCGTGGACATCGAAGAGGTGGGCAGGGTAGCGGCGACGGTCGCCGGGCAGCCCACGACGGTCGACTCCCTCGCGACGCTCGCGCGGGAATCCGCGGGGCCGCTCGCCCGCTTCGCGCTCTACCGCGGGACGCGCAGCTGCCCGCCGCTCCCGGCCGTGCTCTACCGCGGCGATGATCTCGCGGAGGCCCTCGTGCAGCAGGCGCGCGCCTACCTCTCCGACGAGGAGGAGAACCGCTTCGGCTACGCGCAGCTCGAGGCCGAGCTCTCGACGCTCTTCCTCTGGCACCGCGACGAGTTCGATCCGCTCCAGCCCTTCCTCGCGGACCACCTCCCGGGCGACAAGGAGGAGATCGCGCGCTCCCTCAGGAAGACGGAGTGGCGGATCTCGTTCCGGCCCTACGACCGGACGCTCGCCGAGGCGGGGGGAGAAGGGGGCAGGCCGAGCCCGTTCTGGCTCGTCCTCTACGCCGCCGCGGCGGCGGTGCTCATCCTCCTCGGCGTGCGCGCGTTCCGCGGGCTCCTCCGCGGACCCCCTCCCCCCCGCGCCCCCTCACCCCCCTGACGGGTACACTTGCCGCCGATGGAGATCCACGAGAGCGTCCTCGATGTCATCGGGGACACCCCGCTCGTCCGCCTTCGGCGCGTCACCGAGGGCATCGCCTGCAAGGTCTTTGTGAAGCTCGAGAACCTGAACCCCGGCGGCTCGCTCAAGGACCGCATCGGCTCCTACATGATCGAGAAGGCGGAGAAGGCGGGGAAGGTGAAGCCGGGCGGCACGATCGTCGAATCGACATCGGGCAACACCGGCGTCGGCCTCGCGGTCGCGTGCGCGGTCAAGGGGTACCGGCTCATCTGCACGATGCCCGACAAGATGAGCCAGGAGAAGATCAACCTGCTGCGCGGCCTCGGCGCGAAGGTGATCGTGACGCCGACGGCGGTCGCGCCCGACGACCCGCGCCACTACGTGCAGACGGCGAAGCGCATCGCGAGGGAGACTCCGGGCGCCCACTACATCGACCAGTTCAACAACCCCGACAACCCCGAGGCGCACTACCGGAACACGGGGCCGGAGATCCTGCGGCAGACGGGCGGCAAGCTCGACGCGTTCGTGGTCTCGATGGGCACGGGCGGCACGCTCTCGGGCGCGGGGAGGTTCCTCAAGGAGAAGATCAAGGGCTTGAGGATCGTCGGGGCCGACCCGGAGGGCTCGATCTACACCTCGATCGTGCGGAACGGGAAGCCCTCGGAAACCCACGTGTACAAGGTCGAGGGGATCGGCCACGACTACGTGCCGGGCACCTGCGACCCGTCGCTCCTGGACGACTGCATCACGGTGACGGACCGCGCGGCGTTCCAGATGGCGCGGCGCCTCGCGCGCGAGGAGGGGATCTTCGCCGGCGGATCCACGGGCGTGAACGTCGTCGCGGCGCTGGAGGTGGCGCGCAAGCTCCCGGCGGAGGCGACCGTCCTCACTCTCGTGTGCGACCTCGGCGAGCGCTACCTCTCGAAGCAGTGGAACGACGACTGGATGCGCGACAACCAGCTCCTCGAGGAGGCGACGCCGCTCACGGCGGCGGGCGTCATCGGCCAGCGGCGGCGCGAGGGCGAGGCGCTCGTGAGCGTCCCCGCCGACGCGAACGTGCGGGACGCGATCGAGCTGATGCGCAAGCGCGACCTCTCGCAGCTCCCGGTGCGCAAGGGCGACGCGATCGTCGGCTGCATCAGCGAGAACCAGGCGATCGACCTGCTCTTCAACAGGAAGGACCTCGCGACGCTCAGGGTCGAGGCGGTGATGGGCCCGCCGCTCCCCGTGATGCCGGGCGACACGCCGGCGGAGGAGATCGCGTCGATGCTCTCGCGCGGCACGAAGGCGGTCCTCGTCGACAAGGGCAAGGGCGAGCTGACCATGCTCACGAAGTTCGACCTGATCCACGCGAGCGCACGATGACGGAGAAGAGGTTCGACACCCGCGCCATCCACGCCGGGCAAAAGCCCGACGAGACGACCGGCGCGATCATGACGCCCGTCTACCTCACGTCCACGTACGTGCAGGAGGCGCCGGCGGAGCACAAGGGCTACGTCTACGCGCGCGGCGACAACCCGACGCGCCGGGCGCTCGAGGGCTGCCTCGCGTCGCTCGAGGGGGCCTCGCACTGCACGGCGACCGCGTCGGGCCTCGCGGCGGAGACGATCGTGCTCACGGATCTCGGCGCGGGCGCGCGCGTGGTCGCCGGGAACGACCTCTACGGCGGCACCTACCGCCTCTTCGAGCGCGTGTTCCGGAAGCTCGGCCTCGACTTCGAGTACGTGGACACGAGCGATCTCGGGAACGTCGAGAAGGCGCTCGGGCGGAAGACGGACCTCCTCTGGCTCGAATCCCCCACGAACCCCCTTCTTCGGATCACCGACATCCACGCGGCGTCGGCGCTCGCCCACGCGCGCGGGGTGCCGGTGCTCGTGGACAACACGTTCGCGTCCCCCTACCTCCAGCGGCCGCTGGAGCTCGGCGCGGACGTCGTGATCCACTCGATGACGAAGTACCTGGGCGGGCATTCCGACCTCATCGCGGGCGCGGTCTTGACGAGCGACGCGGCGCGCGCGGACCGTTACGCGAAGCTCGCGAACTGGACCGGCCCGTGCGCGGCGCCGCTGACGTCGTTCCTCGTGCTGCGCGGCCTGAAGACGCTCCACGTCCGGATGGACCGCCACTGCGACAACGCGGAGCACCTAGCGGCGTGGCTCGCGGGGCACCCGCGGGTGAAGCGCGTGTGGTATCCCGGCCTCCCGTCGCACCCGAACCACGCGGTGGCGAAGCGGCAGATGTCGCGGCCGGGGGGGATGCTCTCGCTCGAGCTGGACGGGAGCGTCGAGGACGGCAAGCGCTTCTGCGCGGCGACGGAGGTCTTCAGCCTTGCGGAGAGCCTCGGCGGCGTGGAGTCGCTGATCGAGCACCCGGCGTCGATGACGCACGCGTCGGTCCCCGCGGAGGAGCGCCGGAAGGCCGGCTTCACGGACGGCCTGATCCGCCTGTCGGTCGGCATCGAGCACAAGGACGACCTGCGCGCGGACCTCGAGCAGGCGTTCGCGCGGACGTTCGGCACCTGACGGCCGGACGCCTCGCCCGAAGGTGTCACGGCGCACCAACGAGCGGCGGTTTAGGAAACTGGAGAGGCTGGGCTCGAAGTGCAGCTCGTCGGGGGTGGTTGCTTCGTGGCTTACGTTGACGGCGTGTTGGGGGGCTGGTACGAGACCGAGGAGGAGATCCAGATTCTCGGCGCGGCGCAGATCGACGAGGAGAGAGGCACGGTCTTTTTTAGGGGGCTCGATGCTGGTCCGCACACGGTCATTGTTGGTGCTCAAGGTCGGGTAGCGAAAGTGATGCGTATCGTGCTAGCAGAGGGAGTGACTCGACGCGTCGCAGTTGCGCTGGGTCGTCGGGGCGATGGGTAGCGTCCACGACGGGCTCGCGGAGCAACTCGTGCGGCCCGGTCCGCCGAGGCTAAGCCTCGGTGCGTGCGCGACGTGGGCTCCCGAGCGCCGGATTCGAGTGGATCTCCGCGCCGCGGGTTGGCTCCATTCCTGACGCCTGCTAAGGGGCATGAGCAGGCGCCAGACCCGTGTCGAGGGACCGGTCTAGGCAAATCGAGGGGGGGACCGGCGGTGGTCCAGCTCCGGTACGACGGGTGTCCCCAAGGGGGCGTCAGTGGCCTGCCGGCGGAAGGGACCCTCTTCTTGAGGGCGCGCGGCCCCCGGAGCCCCCTCCCTATCAACCTTCCTACTGCTCCGCCTGGAGCAGATCCGGCGGCGCCGCCTCGATGTCCTTGATCTCGTAGGCGACCGCGCCCTCGGGCAGCACGATCTCCGCCTTCGCGCCACGGCCCTTGCCGAGGAGCCCCCGGCCGACCGGCGACAGGTAGGAGATCACGCCCCGCGCGAGATCCGTGTCCCACGGGCCGAGCAGCGCGTAGGTCTCCTCGCCGCCCTTCGTCAGGTTCTCGAGCCTCACGCGCGTGCCGACGACGACCTTCTCCGTCGTCACCTGCCCCGGATCGAGGATGCGCGCCTTGTCGAGGTCCTCCTTGAGCTCGCGCAGGCGGCGCATCAGGTGCTCCTGCCGCTCGAGCGCCGCGGAGTACTCGGCGTTCTCCGAGATGTCGCCGAAGGCGGCCGCGCGGCCGAGGTCCTCGGCGTTCTTCGGCACCTCGACGTCCCGGATCTCCTTCAGCTCCCGCTCGCGCCGGCGGTAGCCGTGGAGCGTCGTGTAGATGACGCCGGCCTCGGGCGCGACATCGGGAGCCGCGGCGGCGGTCTCGGCCGCCTCGACCGCGGGCGCCGTGCGGATGTCCGGGTGGTGCGCCTCGATCACGTCCTGGAGCGCCTCGCGCGTCTGGTCCGTGAATCCGCGGTTGCGCTGGATCTTCTGGAAGAGGTAGCGGCCGTAGTCGGGCGAGGTCCGCCCCACGAACTCCTCGAACATCTTGAGCCGCCGCGACGTGAAGAAGCTGCGGACGTGGCGGAGGAACTCCTTCATGTCCGCGTCGCCCGTGCGCTTCACCTCGAGGCCGACCTGGTCCGCGAGCGTGAGGAGCTTCTCGATGACCGTCGTCTCCTTCTCGCCGGGCGCGAGCTCGACCGGGATCTGTCCGTGCAGGAAGCCGCGCGCGTACCAGAGGAAGAGCTCCGGGTTCTCGCGCGGGTTCGCCGAGAGCTGGCCGAAGAACGTGATGAGCACGTCCGGCCGGTGCTTCTTCAGGTAGTCGAGGATCGCATCGGCCGCCTCCACGTCGCCCGCGCGCAGCACGCTGACGATGCGGTCGGTGGCGTCGGCGGCCCCGCTGGAGACGAGATCCTGCGCCGCGCGCTTCCGGTCCGACGGGTCGAGCGTCCGGAAGAGGGCGACGACGTCGGGCGCCTCGAGCAGGAGCCGCTTCACCTCCTCGGCCGCCGCGGCCGAACCCTCGCCCTTCAGGTCCGCCTTCAGGTAGAGGAGCGCGATCCGGTCGGCGGGCGCCTTGGCAGCGGGGAGCGTCGCATCGACCTCGCCCCCGACCGCCGCGGCGAGGGCCGCCGTCAGGTCGAGCGACCGCAGGAACTCCCGCGCGACCGCGACCTTCTCGGCCGCGGCCGCCCGGCCCCGCATCCGCTGCACGACCTCCGCCTCCACGGGCAGCGCCTCGCGCAGCTCGATCGGCGGCGCGGAGCCCTTGCCGACCTCGATCTCCGGGTCCTTCAGGATCTCCTTCTTGGCGCGCGTCCACCAGCGGGACCACGCGTTCTTGTCCAGCACGTCGGGCACGAACGCCTCGCGCACCTGCTTCAACGTCGTCTTGCCGCCGTGCGAGCGGAGGAAGATGCGGAAGACCTTGGCCGGGTCCGCCTCCATGAGCTGCTTCAGCTCATCCATCCGGTAGTGCTTGTAGACCCCGACGTGGTCGTCCGGGAGGCGCTCGAGGATCTTCGTCGCGCTCTGGATGCCGATCTGGTGGCCGGGCTTCCGCTGGAAGTCCACGACCATCTTCTCCTCCTCCGGGTCGAAGTCCGTGACGACCCCGTACCCCCAGCCGCCGCGGTGGAAGACATAAGCGCCCTCCGCGAACGTCAGGTACCGGTCGAGCGCCTCGATCTGCGGCCGGATCGCGCCCTCGCCGGTGAGCCCCGACTTCGCGAGGAACGTGTCGAGGTTCGGGTTCTTGCCGTGCTTCGCCTTGTAGACGGAGACGAGGAGCTCCCGCAGCCCCTCCGGCCGCTGGCTGGCGCGCAGCGCCGCGCGGGCGGTGCCGAAGGCGCCGTCGATGTCCCCCTTCTCGAGCAGCGTCTGCGCGAGCGAGAGCAGCATCTCCCCGGCGAGCGCGCCCTTGTCGTAGCGGAGCAGCTGGTTAGCCGCCCCGACGAGGTACGCGTGGTCCTCCGGGTGGAGACTCGCGTACTCGCGGAACGCGGCCTCGACTTCGGCGAAGTCGCGGTTCGCGAGCGCAGATCCGATCCTCGAGCGGAAGGCTTCCGCCGCCATTCCAGGGCCCTCCCGTGGTCATTCGTTAACGGAGACGGCCCCGCTGCCGGGGCCGTGACCCCCCATTGTGGCAAGGTCCGGCCAAGCTGGCAATGAACGGAAGCGAATCGGGGGGGGGGCGGGGGGGCCGCGACCCTACCCCTTCCCACGCCCGGAGAGGCGCGCAAGGCGCCTCGCCCGCCGTTCCGCGGCCTCCTTCCGCCGCCGCTCCTGCTCCTTCGTTTTTGCGAGGAGCGGGGGTACGGGGGTGGGCCTCCCGTGCTCGTCGAGCGCCACGAACGTGAGGTAGGCGGACGCGCAGTGGCTCCGGATGCCCGAGACCGCCGACTCCATCTCCACGCGCACGCCCACCTCCATCGAGGTCCGGCCGGCGTCGTTCACGCTCGCCTGGAGAACGAGCACGCTCCCCACGGGGACCGGGTGGTGGAAGACGATCTCGTCGATCGCGGCCGTCACGCACGTCGCGCGGGCGTGGCGGCGCGCGGCGATCGCGGCCGCGATGTCGATCAGGTGCATGACGCGGCCGCCCATGCAGTTCCCGAGCGCGTTGGCGTCGTTGGGGAGTATGAGCTCGGTCATGATCACGGACGACTCGTCCACGGGGCGGGGCTCCATCGCGTCCTCCGAACGTCGCGCCGCCCAGCCGAGAGCGGCAAGCACGGGATGTGCGCGCCGCCCGGCGGCTGCAACGGCCCGCAGGGGCCAAGGGCCCTATTCGTACCACGCCGCGTGGTACGCGATCCCGAGGCGGAGGATCCGGTCCACGAGGTCCTCGTACGGGACGCCCCCGGCGAGCGCCGCGCGGGCGAAGTCGTCCGCGCGCGAGAGGTCGGGGTTCGGGTTGGCCTCGAGGACGAAGGCCTCCCCGTCCGCCCGCAGCCGGAGGTCGATGCGCGCGTAGCCGGAGAGGCCGAGGCTCTCGTAGACGCGGATGCCGAGGCGCCCGAGCCGCCGGGCGGCCGCGGCGGGGAGCCGCGCCGCCCGCGACCGGATGGCGTGGCGCCTCTGGTAGGCGGGGTCCCACTTGACCCGCGCGGTGGCGAACCGGGGCGCGCGCGGCGGCAGGCCGGACAGGTCGAGCTCGCGCGGCGGAAAGGCTCTCGGCCGCCGGTTCCCGAGGACCGCGACGGAGATCTCGCGGCCTTCCACGTACTCCTCCGCGATCGCGTCGCTCCGGACGCTCTCGTGCACGAACGCGACGCGTTCCCCGAGCCGCGCCTCGTCCCGGACGAGCGATCCCGCGGAGAGGCCCGCGGACGCCTCCTCGGTGAGGGATTTCACGAGGAGCGGGTAGGCGAGCGGAGGGGCACGGAACCGCCGCCCGCGCGGGAAGACGGCGAACCCCGGGACGGCGATCCCCTCCCGCGCGAGGATCGTCTTCGTGAGCGCCTTGTCGCGGGCGATCGCGAGGCCGCGCGGGTTGCAGCCGGTGTAGGGCGCCTGGAGGAGCTCGAGGAGCGCCGGCACGTTCGGCTCGAACTCGACGAAGCCGTGGAACTCCTCGAGCATGTTGAAGACGACGTGGGGATTCCCACGCTCGACCGCGTCGCGGATCGGATCGACCTCGCCCTTCGGCTCGACGCACGTCACCTCGTGGCCGCGCGCGCGCATCGCGCGCACGAGGTCGAACTCCATGCGCCACGCCGCGATCTCCTTCGCCGTGCGTCCCGCGAGCCGCGACGGCGGCGTCGAGTCCTCGGGCACGAGTGCGAGTACGCGTAGGCGCTTCGACCGCATGCTCCTCGTCACGCGTTGACGGTACATGATTCTCAAATTGAAAAAAACGAGCGCACGAAGCGCGCATCGCTTCTCACTTTGAGAGAAAGAAGCGCAACTCGACGCGCGCGAAGCGCGCGCGCATCGCTCGCACGCACGCCGCTTCGATCGAATCGCGATGCGCCGCGGGTTTCGCGCGCTCGCGACGAACGAATTCCCTATCAATTTGAGAAGTCGTCGGGGCTCGCAGGGGTCGAAGTGACGCTTTCGGCGCCTCGAAGAGGAGGAAATCGCGCAAAAGATCGTGTGGCACGGATCTTGTAATGCGATGGGGCGGTACGGTTCATTCCAGTTTCCTCGAAAGGAGTCCGACCATGGCCGCTCGCAAGAAGAAGACCAAGAAGAAGGCCACGAAGAAGAAGCGCAAGTAGCGCAGCCTGGCGGATCGAATCCGCCGGACAGATCGTCAGCGGAGTCCTAGCGGGCTCCGCTGACGTTTTCCGGGGGCCACCGGACGACGCGCCGCGATCGCCGGCCGCGCCGGAAGGCCCCCGAGGCGTCCGAACGCACGCGAAACCGCCCTCGCGCGCCGCGACGCTGCCGCGCGCTTCGCCCGACCCTACGCGCCGGCGCCCGCCCCCTGCTCCGCCTCGCCCGCGCGGCCCTCCTCCTCCATTTCCTTGAGCCGGCGGTAGAGGGTCGCGACCCCGATCCCGAGGATCTTCGCGGCGGCGTCCTTGTCCCCCGCGACCGCGCGGAGCGTCCTCTGGATCGCCTCGCGCTCGAGGTCGGCGAGCGGCTGCCCGACGCGGAAGGGGATCCCCTCGGCGGGCGGTTTTCTCGCCTCGAGCGGCGGGAGCTCGGCCTCGGTGATGAGGTCGCCGGTCGCGAGCACGATCGCGCGCTCGATGACGTTCTCGAGCTCGCGGACGTTGCCGGGCCAGTCGAAGTTCGCGAGCCGGTCGAGCGCCTCGGGCGTGATCCCGCGCACGCGCTTCGACGCCAGCTTGTTGAAGTTCTCGATGAAGTGCTGGACGAGGAGCGGGATGTCCTCGCGGCGCCGGCGGAGCGGCGGGATCTCGATCCGGATCACGTCGAGCCGGTAGAAGAGGTCCTCGCGGAATCGCCCCTCGGCCACGGCGCGGTGGAGGTCGACGTTGGTCGCGGCCACGACGCGCGCGTCGACCTTGATCGTCTCGCTCCCGCCGACGCGCTCGAACTCGCCCTCCTGGAGGACGCGCAGGAGCTTCACCTGCGTCGCGTTCGAGATCTCGCCGATCTCGTCGAGGAAGATCGTGCCGCCGTCGGCCATCTCGAAACGGCCCTTGCGCTGCCCGACGGCGCCCGTATACGCGCCCCGCTCGTGGCCGAAGAGCTCGGTCTCGAGGAGCCCCTCGGCCAGCGCCGCGCAGTGGACCTTCACGAGCGGGCCGTCCGCGCGCGGCGAGAGGCGGTGGATCGCGCTCGCGAAGATCTCCTTGCCGGTGCCGCTTTCGCCCGTGAGGAGGACGGTGGACTTCACCGACGCGACCTGCTCGACCATCGCGAGCGCCTCGCGGAAGCAGGGGGCGCGGCCGATGATCCGCGCGAGCTCCTCCCGTCCCATGAGGTCGGCGCGCAGGCGCCGGTTCTCGATCACGAGCCGCCGCGTCTCGAGCGCGCGGGCGGCCGCCTTCTTGACGTCGCGCATCTTCACGGGCTTCTCGATCACGTCGAAGATGCCCTGCTTGATGGCGCTCACCGCGGTGTCCACGTTCGCGAAGGCCGAGATCATGATGACGGCGAGCTGGGGCTGGACGACCTGCGCGGTCGTCGCGAGGCGCAAGCCGTCGATCCCGGGCATCTTGTAGTCCGTGATCAGGAGGTCGATCTCCCGCTCCTGGAGGACCGGGACGGCCTTCGACCCGTCCTCCGCGGTCATGACCTCGTAGCCCGCGCGATGGAGGCCGCGCTTGAGCGTCTCCCGGGTGTTCCGGTCGTCGTCCACGATGAGGATCGTCGGGCGCTGCGCGATCATCGGGCCCCCACCGCCCCCCCCGATTCCTCGCCGACCGGCTCCCGCCAGCGCGGGAGGAGGACCGTCGCCTGCGCGCCGCAGGGCTTCACCGAGCGCAGCGCGACCTCCCCGACGTGCGCCATCACGATCTCGCGGCACAGGTAGAGGCCGAGCCCCGTCCCCCGCTCCTTCGTCGAGAAGAAGGGCTGGAAGAGGTGGGGGAGCGCCTCGGTCGCCAACCCCGGACCGCGGTCGCGTACCGACAGGCGGACGCGGTGGAGCAGGCGGCGGGTCGCGAGGAGGATGCGCCCGCCCGGAGGCGAGACGTCGAGGGCGTTCTGGACCAGGTTCACGAGCACGCGGCGGAGCATGTTCCGGTCGCCGCGCACCGTCGTCTCGCCGCGGCCGAGCCTCAGGTCGAGCGTCACCTTGCGACGCCCGGCCATCTCCTCCGCCTCCTCCGCGAACTCCTTCACGACCTCGTTGAGCTCGAGCCGCTCGAAGTTGGCATGGCCGAGCTTGCTCAGCGAGAGGTAGTTCTTGATGATCTCGTTCAGCCGCTCGATCTCCTCGCGCATGACCCGGAGCGTCTCCTCGATCGCGGCCGGGAGCTTGCCGGATTCGGCCAGCTCCTCCTCGAGGAGGTCGGCGTTGAGGAAGAGCGCGTTGAGCGGGTTCCGGATCTCGTGCGCGACCGAACCGGCGACCTTCGCCATCGCGCCGAGCTTCTCGGTCTCGATCAGCCGCGACCGGATGTGGCGGATCTCGGTCAGGTCGCGGAACACGACGAGCAGCCGGGGGTCGGGGCCTTCGGCGCGCGCCGCCGCGAGGCGGACCGGGAAGGTGCGGCCGGTCGCCGCGCGCAAGTCGACCTCGCGTCCGCGGAAGATGCCGTCGGCCTTCACGGCCTTCCACAGCCGCTCGGCGTCGGCCTTCTCCGCGAAGAGCCCCTTGAGCGGGGTCTCCCGGAGGTCCCGGAGGCGGAGCCCCAGCGCCTCGCGCGCCGTCCGGTTCGCGTGCACGAGCCGGCCGTCGGGCCGCGCGGTCAGCACGCCGTCGGTGAGGAGCGTGAGGAGGCGCCGGTGGACGGTCGCGATCTGGCGGCGGCGGTCGATGTCCTCGGGGCGGGCGGGGTCCTCCCGTTCGGCGAGGGCGCGGAGCGCCGCGTCGGCCGCCCGCTCGCGCTCCGCCCGTTCGCGGTGGCCGCGTCGGCGGCCCCGCACGGCGAGCCTCGCCCGCAGGGTGACGTCGAGGATCTCCCGCGTCGGGAGGTCGGACTCGAGGACGGCGGCGCGCGCCGCGTCGGCGTCGCCGCGGTAGAGCGCGGGCACGAGGCCGTTCAGGACATCGGCCGCCCGGTCGAACGGCGCCGCGGCCTCGCCGCGGACATCCAGGTCCGCGAGACACCGCGCGATCGCTTGTCCGATCCGGCGCTCGCCGGAGTCCCTCGCCGCGGGGCCGCCGTTGACCGGGAGGGCCTTCGGCGCGCCGCCTTCGCTCACCCTCGCGAGACGCATTACGCCCGAACGAGGATATCGCCTCACGAGGACAAGGGGAATGGCGTGGGTATGCTGTCTCGCGTGCGGATGCTGCCGCTCCTCGGCCTTTTCCTCCTTGCGGGATGCGTCGAACGGCGGCTCCACGTGCGCACCGACCCCCCGGGCGCCGAGGTGACCGTGAACGGCGAGCGCGTGGGGCGGTCCCCGACGACATGGCGCTTCTCGCACTACGGGGACGCGCTCGTCGAGGTGGAAAAGCCGGGATTCGAGCCGGCGCGGCAGGTCGTTCCGCTCAAGGCGCCGTGGTACCAGAAGCCGGGCGTGGACTTCCTTTCCGACGTCCTCGTTCCCGCCCGCATCGAGGACGAGCACGAGGTCGAGATCCGGCTCGAGCCGACGCGCCCGCTGACCGAGGCCGAGCGGGAGCGCGGGGTCGCGGAAATGACGCGTGCCGCCGACAAATGGAGGAAAGAGTCGGAGGCATCCCGATGAAGCGCGTCCTCGTCATGGGGCTCGGACGGTTCGGAGGCGGCGTGGCGGCGGCGCGCTACTTCCGGGGGCGGGGCCATCCCGTCCTCGTGACCGACCTCTCCGACGCGAAGAAGCTCGAGCGTTCCGTCGCCGAGATCGCCCCCCTGGGGGTCGATCTCAGGCTCGGCCGCCACGAGGAGGCCGATTTCGACGCGGCCGACATCGTGGTGGTCAACCAGGCCGTCCCCTTCGAGCATCCCCTCGTCCAGCGGGCCCGGGCGCGCAGGAAGGAGGTCGTGACCGAGCTCGGCCTCACGCTCCGGCTGCTCGAGGGGCGGATCGTGGGGGTCACCGGGACCAAGGGCAAGTCGACCACATCCTCCCTCGTCGCCGCGATGCTCGAGGCGTCGGGCCGTCCGGTCGCGCTCGGCGGCAACATCGGCCGCCCGCTCCTCAACGAGGCGGAGCGCATGAAGCCCGGGACGATCGCCGTCCTCGAGATCTCCTCCTTCCAGCTCGCGTGGCTCGAGCACGACGACTTCGCCATCGACGCCGCGATCGTGACGAATGTCACGGGCGACCACCTCGACCGCCATCCCACGCTCGGCCACTACGCCGGGTCGAAGCGGCGGCTCGTCGAGGCCGTCCGCCCCGGCGGCGCGGTCATCCTTCGCGAGGAGGACGAGGTCTGCCGTTCCTTCGCCGCCCACACGCGCGGGAAGGTCACCTGGTTCGGCGAGGGCTGCCCGCCGCCCGTCCCGCTCGACGAGCTGGGTCTCGCGGGGCGCCACAACCGGTGGAACGCCGCCGCCGCCGCGCACGCGGCGCTCGCCGTCGGTGCGACGCCGGAGGGGTGCCTCGCGGCGATCCGCGGGTTCCGGCCGCTCCGCCACCGCCTCGAGGTCCTGCCGGCGGCAGGCGACATCGCGTTCGTCGACGACTCGATCGCGACGACCCCCGAGGCGGCGGCTGCCGCGGTCGACGCCTTCTCCCGCCCCGTGATCCTCCTGACCGGGGGCCGGGACAAGGGGCTCGACTGGGCGCCGCTCGTCCGCGCCGCCGACCGGGCGAGGGCGGTCATCGCCTACGGCGAGACCGGCCCGGCGCTCCACAGGCGGATCCCCGCCTCGGAGCTCCGGCCGGGCTTCGACGCGGCCGTCCGGAGGGCGCTCGAGGTCGCGCGGCCGGGCGACGTGGTCCTCCTGAGCCCCGGGTTCGCCTCCTACGACGAGTTCCCCGGCTTCGATGCCCGAGGGGACCGTTTCCGCGAGCTTGTCGGCGTCCCGCTTTGACGGGCTGCCGGACCGCCCGATAATTCATAGGTATGGGCAAGCTCTGCCAGGTGTGCGGCAAGCGTGAGGCGAAGATCCACTTCACCGAGATCAGGGAAGGCAAGAAGACCGAGATGCACATCTGCGAGCAATGCGCCCACGAGAAGAACATGTCGATGGCCTTCCCGGCGGTGCTCTCGCAGCTCGTGAAGGGCGGCGGCCCCCCGGCCCCCCGCGAATCCGAGGCCGTCCCGGCCACCTGCCCGGGCTGCGGGCTCGCCTACGCCGAGTTCAAGGCCAAGGGCCGGCTCGGCTGCCCCCGCTGCTACGCGGCCTTCGGCCCCGTCCTGATCCCGCTCCTCGAGAAGGTCCACGGCGCCTCGGCGCACCGGGGCAAGACCCCGGAGCGCGTGAAGGGGGCGATGGCCTCGAGGCGGGAGCTGGCCGAGATCGAGGAGCAGCTCGCCGCGGCCGTGGCCAACGAGGAGTACGAGAAGGCCGCGCAGCTGCGGGACCGTCTCCGCGAGATGAAGGGGAAGGAGTCCTGAACCTGGGGGAACACCCCCGGTTGCAGCCGATGGAGAAGGCATCGTGACGCTGGACGAGCTGATCGGGCAGAGCGGCGAGTGGCTGAAGGGCATCGGTCCCGAGAGCGACATCGTCATCTCGAGCCGCGTGCGCTTGGCGCGGAATCTCGCCCGCTTCCCCTTCCTGACCCGGGCGAGCGACGCCCAGCGGGCGGAGATCCACCTGGCTGTCCGGCGGGCGCTCGACAAGCTCGGGCTCGGCGACAACGGCCACCTCTACGTCGAGCTGGAGGCGACGAACGAGATGACGAACCGCTTCCTGCTGGAGCGGCACCTCATCTCGCGCGAGCTCGCGAACGGGTCCGGCGACCGGGGCGTCCTCTTCAACCGGAGCGAGATGCTCGCGGTGATGGTCAACGAGGAGGACCACCTCCGGATCCAGGCCATCCGGGCGGGTTTCCAGGTCCACGACGCCTTCCAGGACCTCCAGTGGCTCGACGACCAGCTCGACCGGGAGCTCGAGTTCGCCTTCTCGAACGAGTTCGGCTACCTGACCGCCTGCCCGACCAACGTGGGGACCGGGATGCGGGCGTCGGTGATGTTCCACCTGCCCGCGCTCGTCTTCACGAAGCAGATCGACAAGGTCTTCTCGTCGGTCACGAAGATCAACCTCGCCGTCCGCGGCTTCTACGGCGAGGGGACGCAGGCGTCGGGCGACTTCTACCAGATCTCGAACCAGGTCACGCTCGGGAAGAGCGAGGAGGAGATCCTCGATCTCATCGACCGCGTGGTGCCGAAGATCGTGGCCTACGAGCGGGCGGTCCGGGAGCACCTGATCGACAAGGACCGGCTCAGGCTCGAGGACAAGATCTGGCGGGCGTTCGGCGTGCTGAAGTCGGCGCGGAGCATCTCGTCCGAGGAGACGATGGACCTGCTGTCGGCGGTCCGCCTCGGCGTGAACCTCGGCCTCCTCGCCGACGTGGACATGTCGACGGTGAACGAGCTCTTCATCCTGACGCAGCCGGCGCACCTGCAGCGCCTCGAGAAGCGCGACCTGACGCCGGGCGAGCGCGACGCCGCCCGCGCCGACTTCATCCGCAAGCACCTCCACATCTAGCCCCTAGCCCTCTAGGCCTTCTCCTTCAGGCACAGGGGCCCGCTTAACCGCCGTGCGCCCAACGAGTTGCGGCCGCCGGGTGCGGCACGCGTGCCGCAAGACGCGCGTGCGGACGGTGCTAGAATGCCCCGGGGATGTTCGACCGCTTCACGGACCGCGCGCGCAAGGCGCTGGGCCTCTCCCGGCAGGAGGCCCAGCGGTTCAGCCACGACTACATCGGCGTCGAGCACGTGCTCCTCGGGCTCGTCGCGGAGGGGGGCGGGGTCGCGGCGGACGTCCTGAAGAACCTCGACGTCGATCCGAAACGGATCCGCGCCGAGGTCGAGCGGCACCTGTCCTACGGCAGCACGATGGTCACGACGGGGCAGCTCCCCTTCACGCCACGGGCAAGGAGGATGCTCGAGCTCGCGCTCGAGGAGGCGAGCAACCTCGGTCACAACTACATCGGCACCGAGTACCTGCTCCTCGGGCTCATCCACGAGGGCCGCGGCACCGCCGCTCGGGTGCTCGCTGCTCTCGGCGTCACCGCCGACGCCGTCCGCCGCGAGATCGCGTCCGGCCCCCCAGCCCCCCCCGAATGACCCCGCCGTGACGTATCACGGTGTCCAATGCTGTGCCGCGCCATGTGGACGTGTCCGCAGGACTCGTGTCCTTTTGACAGGACTCGCCCGGAAAGCATGCCCCTGGCGGCGGATTTCCGTGGAATCGGAAGCGCAGCTAACCCCTTGTCGGACGGCATCTTAAGGTGCCGGAACCGAAATCGTCCGATAGACTCTAGGAGGATGGCGTCTCGGATCGCGCTCCGGTATGGGGTTCGCTCCGGGATCGCTGTGGCCCCGTGATATCCATGGGAAAACGCCTCGGAGACAGCGATGTTTGACCGCTTCACTGACAGAGCCAGAAAAGTGATGGGACTCGCCCGCCAGGAGGCCCAGCGCTTCAACCACGACTACATCGGCACCGAGCATATCCTCCTCGGCCTCATCCAGGAGGGGAGCGGGGTCGCCGCCGACGTCCTCAAGAACCTCGACGTGGATCCCAAGCGGATCCGCCAGGAGATCGAGAAGCTCGTGTCCCACGGGACCACGATGGTCACGATGGGGCAGCTGCCCTTCACGCCCCGCGCGAAGAAGGTCCTCGAGCTCGCGCTCGAGGAGGCGAGCAACCTCGGCCACAACTACATCGGGACCGAGCACCTGCTCCTCGGGCTCATCCGCGAGCAGGAGGGCATCGCCGCGCAGGTCCTCCAGAACCTCAACGTGCGCCTCGAGGACGTCCGCGAGGAGGTGCTCGAGCTCCTCGGCGCCGAGGTGCAGGGCCAGGAGACCGAGGAGGAGGCCGAGCCGGCCCAGCAGCAGAACACGAAGTCGAAGACCCCCGCGCTCGACGCGTTCGGGCGCGACCTGACCGAGCTCGCCCGCGAGAACAAGCTCGACCCGGTGATCGGGCGCGAGCCCGAGATCGAGCGGGTCATGCAGATCCTCTCGCGCCGCACGAAGAACAACCCCGTCCTCATCGGCGAGGCGGGCGTCGGCAAGACCGCGATCGTCGAGGGGCTCGCCCAGCGGATCGTCAAGGGCGAGGTCCCGGAGATCCTCCGCAACAAGCGGATCGTCGTGCTCGACCTCGCGATGATGGTCGCCGGCACGAAGTACCGCGGGCAGTTCGAGGAGCGCATCAAGGCCGTCATGACCGAGGTGCGCCGCTCGAAGAACGTGATCCTCTTCATCGACGAGCTGCACACGCTCGTCGGTGCGGGGGGTGCCGAGGGGGCGATCGACGCGAGCAACGTGCTGAAGCCCGCGCTCTCGCGCGGCGAGGTGCAGTGCATCGGCGCGACGACCCTGGACGAGTACCGGAAGTACATCGAGAAGGACGGCGCGCTCGAGCGCCGCTTCCAGCAGATCCTCGTCGAGCCGCCGAGCAAGGACGAGGCGCTCGCCATCCTCAAGGGGCTCCGCGAGAAGTACGAGGTGCACCACCGCGTGCGCTACACCGACGCGGCGCTCGCCGAGTCGGTCGACCTCTCGTCCCGCTACATCCCCGGCCGCTACCTGCCGGACAAGGCGATCGACGTCATGGACGAGGCCGGCGCGCGCGTCCGCCTCTCCGCCATGACGACCCCGCCCGACCTGAAGGACATAGAGGGCGACATCTCGAAGCTCGACACCGAGAAGGAGGAGGCGGTCGGCAACCAGGACTTCGAGCGCGCCGCGAAGCTGCGCGACCAGGTCTGCAAGCTCCGGAAGCAGAAGGAGTCGCAGCTCAAGGAGTGGCGCGAGAAGAGCCGCGAGATGGACGTCAAGGTGGACGTCGACATCATCCAGGAGACCGTCTCCCGGATGACCGGCATCCCGCTCACGCGGCTCGAGAGCGGCGAGGCGGAGCGGCTCCTCAAGATGGAGGACGAGCTCCACAAGTCGGTCGTCTCGCAGGACGACGCGATCCGCTCGATCGCGAAGGCGGTCCGCCGCGCCCGCGCGGGGCTCAAGGACCCGAAGCGCCCGATGGGCAGCTTCGTCTTCCTCGGCCCGACGGGCGTCGGCAAGACGCACCTCGCGAAGGCGCTCGCGAAGTTCATGTTCGGGGCCGAGGAGTCCCTGATCCAGATCGACATGTCCGAGTACATGGAGAAGCACAACGTCAGCCGGCTCGTCGGCGCCCCGCCGGGGTACGTCGGCTACGAAGAGGGCGGCCAGTTGACCGAGAAAGTGCGCCGCCGCCCGTACAGCGTTGTCCTCTTCGACGAGATCGAGAAGGCCCACCACGACGCGTTCAACATGCTCCTCCAGATCATGGAGGAGGGGCGCCTCACCGACTCCTACGGCCGCCAGATCGACTTCAAGAACACGATCATCATCATGACCTCGAACATCGGGGCGGAGCGGCTCGCGAAGCAGGAGTCGCTCGGCTTCCGCCGCGGCGGCGAAGAGGTGACGCACGACAAGATGAAGTCGATGCTCAAGGAGGAGCTCGAGAAGCACTTCCGCCCGGAGTTCCTGAACCGGGTCGACGACATCGTCTTCTTCCGCCCGCTCACCCGCGAGGACCTGAAGAGCATCATCGACATCGAGCTGGCCCACGTCCGCGAGCGCATCGGCGCGAAGGGGCACAAGCTCGCCCTCACCGACGCCGCGAAGGAGTTCATCATCGAGCAGGGGTACAACCCGGAGTTCGGCGCGCGGCCGCTGCGCCGCGCCGTCGAGCGCCTGGTCGAGGACCCGCTCTCGGAGAACCTGCTCGCCGGCCGCCTGCCGGAGGGCTGCGTGATCCTCGTCGACAAGGGCGAGCAGGGCCTCGTGTTCAAGGAGAAGACGCCCGAGCCGGCGCCGGTCGCCTGAAGTACGGAGCCTGACACACTTCAACGAAAAGGCCCGCTCCGGCGGGCCCTTTTTCATTGGATGGAGGGGGGCCCGGGGGGAGGTAGAGTGTCGGCGTGGCCGACCCCCGGATCGAGCGCCTGAAGACCCTCCTCAAGGAGCGCGCCGTGAAGTTCGGCGACTTCACGCTCGCGAGCGGCGCGAAGTCCGACGTCTACGTCGACGGCCGGCTCTTCACCCTCTCCGCGGAGGGCGCGGCGCTGCTCGCGGAGCTCCTCTGGGAGAGGATCGCGCCGAGGAAGCCCGACGCGGTCGGCGGCATGACGATGGGAGCGGACCCGATGGTCGGCGCGATCCTCCACCACGCCGGGAGGCTGGGCGTGCCGCTCGCCGGGTTCCTCGTCCGGAAGGAACCGAAGGGCCACGGCACGAAGCGCTCGGTCGAGGGCCCGCGCCCCGACACCCCTCGGCCGCGCGTCGTGATCGTCGAGGACACGTTCTCGACCGGCGGCTCCTCGCTCAAGGCCGTCCACCGCGTCCGCGAGGAGTGGAACGCCGAGGTCCTCGGCGTCTTCGGCCTCGTCGACCGGGAGTCCGGCGCCGCCGAGGCGTTCGCGCGGGAGGGGATCGCCTTCGAGTGCCTCCTCCGGCTCAAGGACCTCCGCTCGTAGCTTGCCCGCCGAGGCGCGAAGCGCGAAGGCGGGCCCCCGGAGCCCCCCCCGCGTCCGCCCCGTAGAATGGTACGGTGCGCTTTCTCGCGCCCCTGCTCCTCGCGACCCTTGCCCTCGCCGACACCGTCCACATGAAGGGCGGCAAGAAGATCCACGGCGCGGTCGTCGCCGAGGAGCCCGAGGTCGTCGTCAACCCCTTCCGCTCGACGCTGCCCGGCATGACGCTCGGCGTCCAGCGCTTCCCGAGGGAGAAGGTGAAGTCGATCGACCGGACGCCGCCGCCCGAGCAGGAGTTCCAGCGGCGCCTGCTCGAGGCGAAGGACGCGGCGGCGGCGCTCGAGCTCGCCGACTGGTGCGCGGCGCAAAAGCTCCGCGACGAGGAGGAGTACGCGCTCGAGATCGTCCTCCGCCTCGACCCCGCCCACGAGGGGGCGCGCAAGCGCCTCGGCCAGAAGGCGCCGAAGGGGAGCTGGGCCGACGACGTCGCGCTCGCGCGCGAGTACCTCGAGGCCGACGAGACGGCGCGCGAGGGGATACTCCTCCGGATCCGCGCGCGGCCGGCCTTCCCCTTCGACGAGCGCACGCTCCGCCGCGCGTGGCGCTCCGCGCGCGAGAAGAAGGGCTACCAGAAGGACCGGATGGTCGCGCTTCGCGCCGACAAGCTCGCGGAGAACGCCCGGTACACGCTGCTCGTCCCGGAGAGCTACGATCCTCTCCTGCCGACGCCGCTCGTCGTCGGTCTCCATGGCGGGGGGGCCGGGGGGGCGGACGGGAAGCTCGTCGTCGGCAGCGGCGCCGAGGCGATGAACTTCTACCAGCGGCTCTGCGAGGCGCGCGGCTGGATCTGCGCCTGCCCGACCGCGGCGGAGGCCGGCTGGCGCTCGCGCATGAACGACGACCTGATCGACGCGATGCTCGAGGAGCTTCTCGCGCTCTACCACATCGACGAGAACCGGATCTACCTCGTCGGCCACTCGATGGGGGGCGGCGGGACGTGGGCGCAGGGCTCGCGCCTGCCCGAGACGTGGGCCGCGATCGCACCCGCGTCGTCGTACGGGGTGGACGGGATCTCCGCGCTCGAGAAGACGCGGACGGGGTTCTACGTCTACCACAGCGACGACGACCCGCGCTGCCCCGTCGACGGCGTCCGCCCCGCCATGCAGAACCTCCTCGGCACCGACACGGACTTCGTCTACACCGAGCTGCCGAAGCGCGGCCACGACTTCCCGCAGGAGGTCGTCGAGGACATCTTCCGCTTCTTCGACGCGCGGACGCTCGGGAGGAAGCCGAGGTTCCGGCCGCAGGTGCGGCCGCTCTCCTCCTTCGCGAGGAAGGTCTCGCGCGACGAGAAGAAGTACCTCCCGCCGCTCGGCGAGGCGGAGGCGGGCGACGAGTCGCTCTCGGACCTCCTCAAGGACCTGAAGACCGGCGGCGGCGTCGCGGAGCAGGCGGTGCCGAGGCTCGTCGTGTGCGCGGACCCGAAGACGTCTTCCGCCGTCGCGAAGATCCTGCTCCGGCCCGACGCAGGCTCGGACGTGCGCCGCTACGCCGCCCGCGTGCTCGGCGGCAGGAAGGCTGCGGAGGAGCTCGACACGCTCGGCCGCGTCCTCCTCGTCGAGGAGGAGGCGAACGCGCTCCTCGAGATGCTCGCCGCGGTGGGCGAGATCAACGACCCGAAGGGCGGCGAGGCGGTGCTCCGCTTCCTGAAGAGGCGCGGCGAGTACCTCGCGAAGCGCACGCAGGGCGGCGTGCTCTCGCAGAGCGACTGGGAGACGATCCTGCCGACGATGACGCGCGCGTGCGAGCTTCTCGGCACGTTCGCGCCCCCGAAGGCCGCCGCGCAGATCGCCGCGACCGTGGTGGACGCCGTCCTCCTCGACGGCCCCGCGGTGCGCTTCGACACGGAGAACCAGCGGCCGCTCCCCTACGCGCAGGCCCTCGCGGAGGCGGCGTGCGGCGCGCTCGGCCGGCTCGGCGGCGCCGACGCCGTCGCCGCGCTCGAGCGGATGTGGAAGGCGCGCGAGGGCGGAGCGTCCCCGCTCGTGCGGCCGGTCTACGGCCCCGTCTCCGACATCAGCGGCTGGGCGCGCGACCCCCGGATCGAGGGCTTCGTCCAGGAGGCGCTCGCGAAGCTCCGGTGAGACACCCGTGTGCGCCGCGACGCCCCGCCGGAACCCTCCGGCATCGCATGTACAGCCGCTGGCGCGCGCATGTACAACGAACCCCCCGGACCCCCGAGCGTTCCAAGTGCGGATGGCGCACGCCCTTTGCAGGAGATCCTTCCCCATGAGAACCGCGGCCGCGATCGCGCTCCTTGCGCTCACGACCCTCGGGCAGGAGCCCGCGGAACCCGCCGCGCCCGCGCCCGCGGAGCCGGCACCGATCGACGTCGCGAAGATCCTCCGCACGTCCGAGGAGTTCGCCGCCACCTGCAAGCGGTTCCGGATCGCGTGGGAGGAGGGGCTCGTCACCGCCGTCGGCGAGATCGCGTACCGCGGCGGAGGGCCGTGCGAGTACCTCGTCAACGTGTCGCCCGCGAAGGCGCACGAGACGATCGTGCTCCTCGACCCGGGCCCCTGGACCTCGAAGCGCCGGCCGTCCGGCGAGCGCATGAAGGGCTACGCGACCTGCCTCAACAACGCGCTGCTCTGCGCCGGGTTCAAGCCGGGCAAGCCCTTCCGCTGGGACGAGGAGACGGGCGAGACCTTCCCGCCCGAGGGCGACGTCGTCCACATCTGCCTCGAGTGGCAGGACGCGGAGAAAAAGCAGGTCCGCGCGCGCATCGAGGACCTGCTCTGGAACTACCGCACGATCGACGTCATGCAGCCGGGCAAGCTCGTCTACACGGGCTCGCAGATGATCGACGAGGGCCCCCCGCACCACAAGATGTGGTTCGGCGCCGAGGTGGACCGCCTCGTCGTCGCCTGCTACAGCACGCCGACCGCGCTCATCGACAACACCGAGGAGGGCGCGCCCGAGAACGGCACCTACGAGGCGATCCACGCGCGCGTCCCCGAGATCGGCACGCGCGTCACCGTCCTCTTCTCGAGGAAACCCCTCGACAAGGTGACGGAGTTCACTCCGCTCGAGCTCCCCGAGGAGGTGCTCGAGGCCCGCCGCAAGCGCGACGAGGAGAGGAAGAGGCAGGCGGAGGGGCCCGGGGAGGGGAAGTGACGGCCTACGAGGACGCCCGCCTCCTCGTGCGCCGCGCGCGCCGCCGGCTCGAGACGGTGCGGCTCCTCAAGGGCGCCGCGCGCGGCGCGCTCGCGGGCTCGGTCCTGGGCCTTCTCGCGATGCCGTTCGGCCCCGCCGCGCTGCCGTGGGCGCTCCTCGGCGCCGGCGCGGCCGCGGGACTCGTGGCGGCGCTCCTCGGCGATCCGATCGACACGACCGCCGCGGCGCTCTACCTCGACCGGCGCCTCGGCACGGAAGAGCGCTTCACGACGGTCGCGACGCTGCCCCCGGACCCCCTGACGATCCGCGTCGCGGAGGAGATCCCGCGGCAGGGCAGGCTCCCTCGCTCGCCGGTGCCGCGCGAGGCGGCCTTCGTGCCGCTCGCCGCGTTCCTGCTCTTCGCCGCTTCGCTCCTCCCGCGCGTGCGCGAGGAGGCGCCGCCTCAAGGGACGGGGATCGTCGTCCTTCCCGCCGCCGCGGAGGACGGCGCGGCCGACGTCGCCACGGCGACGCTGGAGAAGCTCGCGCGCGGCGAGCGCCTCATGCCCGAGGAGGCCCTTGCCCTGCGCGAGGCGATCGAGCGCGGCGTGCGCCGGCCCGAGGACCGGCGCGCCGCGGAGGCGGCGCTCTCCCGCGCGGAGGGAGGCGAGGGGGCTTCGGGGGGCGAGGTGCTGAAGGCGCTCCGGCCGCCCGCGCCCGGAGGCGGGGCGCTCCTTTCGAGCGCGTACCCCGGCGCCGAGGAGTTCGTGCGCGCCTACCGGCAGGCGCTGGAGGAGAAGCAGTGAGGGCGAAGACGGGAGTGTGGCTCATCGGCGCCTGCGGCAACGTGGGCATGATGACGGTCGTCGGCGCGCGCGCCGTGGCCAAGGGGCTCGCGGGGCGCGTGGGCCTCGTGACGGAGCTGAGGGATCTCCGGGAGCTGCCGCTCCCGCCCGTCGAGGACCTCGTCTTCGGCGGCCACGAGGTGGGCGGGCGGACGCTCATGGAGTCCGCGCGCGACTTCGAGCGGCGCGCCGGCGTCCTCACCGACCGCCTGCTCGACGCGCTCGCGGACGACCTCGACAAGGTCCAGGCCGAGGTGCGCGACGGGTACCCGACGCGGCCCGTGCGCCCGCTCGCGGGCCCGAAGCGGCGCATCGAGGACGGTCCCGGCGCCGGGCTCGCCGCGATCCAGAGGGATCTCCGCGACTTCCAGAAGCGGAACGCGCTCGCGGACGTCGTCGTCGTGAACGTCGCCACCACGGAGCCGCTGCCCGAGCCGCGGCACGAGTGGGACTCGCTCGCGGCGCTCCGCGCGGCGCTCGACGACGACAGGCCGGAGGTCTTCCCGGCCTCGCTCCTCTACGCCTACGCCGCCCTCGACGCCGGGTACGCATACGTGAACTTCACCCCGAGCACGGGCTCGTCCGTGCGCGCGCTCGACGAGCTCGCGCTCGCGCGGGGCACGGTGCACGCCGGGCGGGACGGGAAGACGGGCGAGACGCTCGTCAAGACGACGCTCGCGCCGCTCTTCGCGGCCCGCAACCTGCGCGTCCTCGCGTGGGAGGGCTACAACATGCTCGGCAACCCGGACGGGCAGTCGCTCACCGACCCGAAGGCGCGGAGCGCGAAGTGCTCGAGCAAGGACCGGTCGCTCCGGGCGATCCTCGGCGAGGCGGGCCACAGCTCGGTGCACATCGACTTCGTGCCGAGCCTCGACGACTGGAAGGTCGCCTACGACTACATCCACTTCGAGGGGTTCCTCGGCGCGCGCATGTCGATGCAGTTCACGTGGCAGGGCTGCGACTCCGCGCTCGCGGCGCCGCTCGTGCTCGACCTCGCGCGGCTCGCGGCGCTCTCCCGCGCGCGGGGCGAGAAGGGCGCCCTCGACCACCTCGCCTGCTTCTTCAAGGATCCCTACGGGGTCGAGGTGCACTCCTTCCCGGCCCAGTTCGAGATGCTCCGCGCGTACGCGGCGCGGGCGAAGAAGGGGGCCGAGTCCCGGTCCGCGTGACGGTCGGCGTGGACGTGTGTCCCTCGACGGGGACACCGTCCCGCCCCCGGACCCCCCGGACATCGCCTCGCCGGAGCGGCACGGCGATCGCTTGACGCGTCCCCGGGCTGGGCGATAGTGACCCGGAACCCCAGGAGACCTCATGCGAACGATGACCCTCATCCTCCTCGCCTCGCTTGCGCTCGGCTGCAAGGGCAGTCCCAAGGGCCGCGTGAAGAGCGGCGACGAGGGCGACACCGTCGGCGCGCGGACGGCAGGCGCCGAGACCTACAACGCCCTCATCGAGGAGGCGACGCGGAAGCTGCTCAAGGCCGAGGAGGCGCGCTTCCCCGAGGGCGCCGTGCGGAAGATCGCGTTCGTGGGCATCGAGAACCGCGGCGCCGAGGAGCTCGGCGACATCCGCGACTCCACGAACCAGATCATCGAGACCGTCATCTTCCAGGCGAAGCGGTACGACATGATCGGCCAGCGCTACGTCGACCACGGGCTCCAGGTGAACTCCATGCGCGCGGAGGACCTCTTCCTCCACGACGGACGCGAGAAGTTCGTGAGCGTCCTGCGCGCGGAAGGCCAGGATCCGGACTACCTCCTGTGGGCCGTCTACACGACGCTCTCCACCGAGGGCGACAAGGAGAGGCAGCGCGACTACCTCCTCACGCTCGAGCTGATCGACGCGAGGAGCGGCCGGCTGATGCAGAAGGAGACCGCGAGGGTCCGCAAGGCCTACCGGTAGCAGCCGTGCGGGCCGCCCTGCTGCTGCTCGCGCTGGCGGTCGTCGGCTGCCGGTCCTACTCGGACAAGCTCGCGGAGTTCCGGGGACACTATCTGCAGGGCGACTTCGAGGGCGCCGACGCCGCCGTCGACCGCCTCATCGCCAAGGAGACGGGCGAGAGCGTCGAGACCGTCGCCAGCTCGAACGGGCTCGGGGTCAAGGCGGGCAAGGGCGACACGTACCTGCTGCTGCTCGACAAGGCGATGACCCAGCTCGCGCTCGGGCGCCCCGAGGTGGCGATCGAGCTTTTGCGCAAGGCGCGCGACCAGCTCGACGGGCACGAGTCGAAGACCGCGAAGGAGTTCTTCGCCTCGGTGCTCACCGACGACATGGCGCGCTCCTACGCCGGCGCCGACTACGAGCTGATCCTCGTGCGCGTGATGCTCTGCCTCTGCGACCTGCTCGTGCACTCGAGCCAGACGGAGGGGGACGCCTACGCGTACGCCCTCCAGATCGGCGAGAAGCAGCAGCGGATCGTCGAATCGCCGCTCGGCGAGGATCTCGGCTACAAGCCGCGGCAGGAGTACCGGCGGGTCGGGATCGGCGCCTACCTCCAGGGGATCATCCTCGAGGCGACCGGCGCGCGGGACGGCGCCGCGCGCGCGTACGAGCGGTGCCTCTCCTACGAGCCCGGCCTCGGGATCGCGGAGGAGGCGCACCGCCGCGCGAAGGAGGGGCGCTACGCCGCGCCGGGGGAGGGCGTGCTGCACGTCTTCTACCTCGCGGGCCCGGGGCCGTTCTACACGACCGGCCAGTCGCCGCCGACCGATCTCGCGCTCCGGATCGCGCAGATCGCCGCGGCGCTCGTCACGGACTCCTACGTCCCGCTCATGCAGACGGAAGTGCCGGTGCCGGTCCTCGCGGTCCACGTGCCGGGCGTGCCGCAGCTCGAGGTCACGGCCTACGGGCGGAAGGCCGCGACGGAGACCCTCCTCGACGTGAACATGGTGGCGGGGCAGCAGCTCGAGAAGATGATGCCGCTGATCATCGCCCGCGCGGTCATCCGGAGGGCCGTGAAGGCGACGATCACCACGGCGAGCTCCGAGGCCGTCAAGAGCAGGAACCGGAACAGCACCGGGGACGCGGCGGAGCTCGGCTTCGCCCTCGCCAACCTGATCTGGACGGCGACCGAGCGGGCGGACACCCGGTCGTGGAGCTCGCTGCCCGCCCACATCCAGGTCGCGCGGATTCCGCTCCCGGCAGGGGTCCACGCGGTGCGTCTCGGGGGAGAGGTCGAGGCGGACGTGCGGATCACCGCCGGCCGCGACGCGTACGCGGTCGTGATCCGGCCCGACCCGGGCCGTCCCGGCGTGATCCTCGTCGACCGCCTCTCGAGCCCCACGGCTTCCGGCCCCGAATCGTTGCCGGAGATAGGAGAATCGAAACCGTGAGAACGATGACCCTCCTCGCGCTGGCGCTCGCCGCCGGCTGCTACCACTGGAAGAAGGAGCCCGACAACTACCGGATCGACTGCAACGTCCCCTACGCCACGGTCTTCGTCTACGACGACGACGGCAAGCTGCTCAGCACGCAGAAGGCGGGGGAGTTCTTCGAGGAGTTCGACGACGACGGACACGTCGAGGTCAAGGCCGACGGGTACTACACGTTCTCGGGGCCCGTCTCGCAGCTCAGGATCGACGGCCAGAAGAGCTGGTACTGCGAGCTGCGGAAGCGGAGGCCCGGGGACGAGGAGCCGAAGTGATGCGCCGCACCATGCTTGCCCTCTTCGCCTGCCTCCTGCTCCTCCCCGCGTGCGTCAAGGACCAGCAGGCCGCGCGCACCCGGAACTCCGGCGTGGACAAGGAGCCGGAGAAGCAGGAGCAGCCGACGCCCAAGAAGCTGCCCGTGGAGGAGGAGCCGCCCCCGCGCGAGCCCTCGTCCACGGATCTCCCGCCGGTCGAGGCGCCCCCGAAGTAGGCGGGAGGCAGAGGGGGACCGGGGGAGGTGGCGCGCGCCGCCGCAACCCGGTCCCCCCTGCTCTTTCCGTCACGGTCCTGCCGAACCGCCGAGGATTCCCCGTCCGCTCTCCTCCCGGCGTCCCCGCGCTCCGCGCCCCGGCGCCTCCGCGGCCGCTCCCGGTTGCTCCCGTCCTGTCCAGGGCCCCGCCGCGAGAGCGCCCGCGAGCGCCCCCAGCGCGTTCGCGAGGACGTCGAGCTGGCTCGGGTGGCGGTAGAGGATCCACATCTGCGCCGACTCGATCAGGAGCGACAGGAGCGCCGCGGCCGCCGTGCACGCGGAGGCGCGCAGTCCCGCGAGCCGCGCGAGGGCGCCCGCGGGCACGAAGAGCGCGATGTTCAGCGCGAAGTCCCACGCGCCGAGCCGCGACGCCGGCGCGAATCCCTGCGGCTCGGCGCGGAGCGGCCAGAACGGGGCCAGCGTGACGAAGAGCACCGCCGCGAGCCACGCGGCGAGGAGGCCGCGCCGGAGCTGCGGCAGCATGCCTAGAACGTCCGGACGGGCTCGGTCGGCGCCGCCGGGGGCTCCGACATCGCCGTCTCGCTCTCGACGTGCGCCCGCGCCTCGATCAGGTCCTCGTCGACGATCCGCAGGAACTCCTTCACGATCCGCGGGTCGAACTGCGTCCCGGCGCAGCGCTCGATCTCCGCCCGCGCGGTCGCGATCGGGAGCGCCTCCTTGTAGGGGCGCTTCGACGTCATCGCGTCGTAGGTGTCGATGATGCTGAAGATCCGGGCCCCGAGCGGGATCTCCTCGCCGGCGATGCCGTGCGGGTAGCCGCCGCCGTCCCACCGCTCGTGGTGGTGCAGCACGATGTCCGAGGCGCCCCGGAGGAACTTGATCTTCGAGAGCATCTGGTGGCCGATGATCGTGTGCCGGCGCATGACCTGCCACTCGGCGTCGGTCAGCTTGCCCGGCTTCAGGAGGATCGAGTCGGGGACGCCGATCTTGCCGACGTCGTGGAGGAGCGAGCCGTAGGAGATGTCCACGAGCTGCTCCGGGCTCACGTCGAGGCGCTGCGCCAGCATCACCGCGTAGACCTGGACGCGGCGGCAGTGGTGCTTCGTCTCGCAGTCGCGCGACTCGATCGCGGAGACCATCGCGTCGAGGCTCGCCTCGTACGACTCGCGCAGGTCGCGCAGGAGCCCCTCGAGGAGTTTCGCCTGCTGCTCGAGCTTCTTGTTCTTCCGGATGAGGTCGATCGTCTTCTCGACGACCTTGTGCTCGAGCGACTTCTTGTACTGGATGTTCTCGAGCAGGAGCTGCCGCCGCTCGAGCGCGCGCTTCACGGAGATCGTGACCTGCGAGATGTTGAACGGCTTGACGATGTAGTCGTACGCGCCGAGCCGGATCGCGTCCACGGCCACGTCGATGTCCCCGAAGGACGTGATCACGACGACCGGGATCTGCTCCGTGAGGTCGCCGAGGTTCTTCATCAGCGTGAAGCCGTCCATGACGGGCATCTTCACGTCGGTGACGATCAGGTCGAAGGAGCCGCTATGCACCTTGTCGAGCGCGACCTTGCCGTTCTCCGCCTCGGTGACCCGGTGCCCTTCCTGCTCGAGAGCCTCGCGGAGGATCTCCCGGATCATCGGCTCGTCGTCGACGCAGAGGATGTGGTGCGGGCCCGGCATCGGTCTCCTGTCGGAGGCGTGCAAACGCCCCGTACCAAGGACTTATTGGCACTTCCGGGGGGGGCACTTTAGGCCGCGCGGGCCCGCCCGGAGGGCGGAATCGAGGGGGTTGCGGGGGCCGCGCGCGGTCCGCCCCCGGACCCCCCCGGGATCACGCCTGCGAGGGGACGGGCTCGGTCTCCGCGGCGGGCGCCGCGGGCAAGGGAACGCGCCAATGCGAGCGGAGCGCGCCGAGCCCCATGTAGAGGAACCCCGCGCCGACGATGATGTTCAGCGGGAGCCCCCACGTCATGCCGTGGCTCGAGAGCACGAGGCTCGACAGCAGGATGTAGACCCCGAACGCGGCCTCCACGATCGACTGCCAGACGGCCACGCGGGCGCGGTAGGAGGGGTCGGGCCGGTCGCCCTCCTTCGGCGTCCGCACGAACTCCGAGCGGTGGCCGAAGAGCGCCTCGAGCACGCCGCGGCAGGAGTTGACCATGAGCGCCATGCCGAGGCCGAGCACGAGGGGGATCAGGAGGGCCCGTTTCAGGGTGAGACGCCCGGCCTCGAGCTGGGAGAGGCCGTAGAAGGCGAAGAAGGCGAGCAGGACCATGTTCAGGCCGATCAGGTCGAGGAGCCTGAAGAAGGGGCCGGCGTGGAAGCTCGAGCGGACGACGATGAGCGGCAGGTGGAGGATCGTGAGGACGCCGAGGAAGAGGAACGCGAGGTGATTCGAGAGCATGAGCGTCGCTTCGAGCTTCTCGCGCATGCGGATCGGCGTGGACCAGATGCGGGTGAGCTGGTCGCGGAAGATCTCCGTGTAGCCCTTCGCCCAGCGGTGCTGCTGGCTCTTGTAGGCGGTCACGGACGCGGGCAGCTCGGCCGGCACCTTCAGGTCGCGCAGGTAGACGAACCGCCACCCCTTGAGGTAGGCGCGGATCGAGAGCTCGGTGTCCTCGGCGAGCGAGGTCGCCGACCAGCCGCCCGCCTCGTCGATCGCGCGGCGGCGCCAGACGCCGCCGGTGCCGTTGAAGTTGAAGAACCGGCCGGTGCGGTGGCGGTAGGTCGACTCGAGGATGAAGTGGCCGTCGATGAAGAAGCTCTGGACCCGCGTGAGCAGGTTCTCCTCGAGGTTCAGGTGCTCCCAGCGCGCCTGGACAAGCCCGATCTTCGGATCGGCGAAGTAGGGGATCGTCTCGCGCAGGAACGCGGGCGACGGGACGAAGTCGGCGTCGAAGATCGCGACGAACTCGGAGTCGTCCGCCGTGAGCCCCGCCGCGAGCGCGCCGGCCTTGAACCCCGCGCGGTTCTTCCGGCGGATGTGCTCGACGGGCACGCCGCGCGCCCTCATCTCCGCCACCGCGCGTGCGGCCGTCTCGACGGTCTCGTCGGTCGAGTCGTCGAGGAGCTGGATCCGGAGCTTCTCGCGCGGGTAGTCGAACTTCTCGACCGCCTCGAGGATCCGCCGCACGACCTTGCGCTCGTTGTAGACGGGGACCTGCACGAGGACCTTCGGCCATTCCGCGGGCGGCGCCGGCTTCGGCGGATCCTTCTTCCGGACCCACAGGTAGACGATGACCATCCGCGCCCGGTAGAGGCCGTAGAGGCCGAGCAGGCAGACCAGCGGCACGTAGAGCGCGAGGACGAGGAGCTGGAAGATGGTCATCCCTACCCCGGGGAGTCACTAGGATAGCCCACCCCGGGAGACTGCCCTAGAATCCGCCGCTTGCGGCCGGATGAGTTCGATTACGCGCTCCCCCCGGAGCGGATCGCGGCGGAGCCGGCCTCCCCGCGCGACTCCGCGCGCCTTCTCGTGCTCTCGGACGGCGTCTCGGACCGGTGCATCCGCGACCTGCCGGACCTGCTCGAACCCGGCGACCTCCTCGTGGTCAACGACACGAAAGTCCGCCGCGCGCGGCTCTTCGGCCACCGCGCGACGGGCGGCCGGGTGGAGCTCCTCATCCTGAAGAGCCTCCCGGGCGGCGAGTTCGAGGCGCTGGCGCGAGCGCACAAGAGGCTCCGGCCGGGGGAAGTGGTCCCGCTCGAGGGCGGGCTCCTGGCGACGCTGCTCGAGCGTCCCGAGGGCGGCGCGATCTGGCGCGTGAGGATCGAGGGGGGGTCCGGGGGCCTCGAGGAGACGATCGAGCGCGTGGGGCACGTCCCGCTGCCGCCGTACGTGAAGCGCCCCGACCGCCCGGAGGACCGCGAGAGCTACCAGACGATCTTCGCCGAGAAGGTCGGCGCGGCGGCGGCGCCGACGGCGGGGCTCCACTTCACGCCGGGGCTGCTCGACCGCCTCGTCGGGCGGGGCGTCGGGATCGCGCGGATCACGCTCCACGTGGGCTACGGCACGTTCGCGCCGATCGAGGCGGAGCGGGTGGAGGACCACCGGCTCCACGCGGAGGAGTTCGAGGTGACGGAGGAGGCGGCGGCGGCGATCGCGGGGCGGAAGGGCCGGCTGATCGCGGTCGGGACGACGACGACCCGCGTGCTCGAGAGCCTCGCGCGGACGGGCGGGATCCGCGCGGCGAAGGGCACGACGGACCTCTTCCTCTACCCCGGCTGCCGGTTCGAGGCGGTCGAGGGCCTGCTCACGAACTTCCATCTCCCGAAGAGCACGCTGCTGATGCTCGTGTGCGCCTTCGCCGGCCGGGAGCGGGTGCTCGCGGCCTATGCCCACGCGCTCGCCGCGGGCTACCGCTTCTTCAGCTACGGGGACGCGATGCTGGTCTTCCCTTCTGTCCCCCGCGCCCCCCCGGTATCGTGAACCCGATGGACGCCCGGCGGCGCCACGCGGAGCTTGTCAGGATCGTCGAGGAGGCGAACTACCGCTACTACGTCCTCGACCAGCCGACGCTCTCCGACGCGGAGTACGACGATCTCTTCCGCGAGCTGCGGAAGCTCGAGGCCGAGCACCCGGAATTCGTGACGCCCGAGTCGCCCACGCAGCGCGTCGGCGCCGAACCCGTCCCCGAGCTGCCGTCGTACACGCGGCGCGTCCGGATGCTCTCGATCGAGAACTGCGTCGCGATCGAGGAGTTCCGCGACTGGGTGCAGGCGCTCGAGGACTTCCTGAAGCGCGACCCGGGCGCGCTCTTCGTCGAGCCGAAGCTCGACGGCACGGGGCTCGAGCTGATCTACCGCGAGGGGCATCTCGTGACCGCAGCGACGCGCGGCGACGGCACGACCGGCGAGGACGTAACGGCGCAGGCGAAGACGATCCGCTCGATCCCGCTGAAGCTGCGCGGCGAGCCGCCCGCCCTCTTGAGCGTGCGCGGCGAGGCCTACATCTCGAAGAAGGACTTCGAGGCGATCAACGCGACGCTCAAGGGCGAGAGGATCTACGCGAACCCGCGGAACCTCGCGGCGGGGTCGCTGCGGATGCTCGATCCGCGGATCACCGCGCAGCGCCGTCTCGACTTCTTCGCGCACAGCTTCGGGGAGATCGAGGGCGCGGCGATCGCGAGCCAGCACGAGTTCACGGAGAGGATGGGGGGCTGGGGGCTCAAGAGCTGCCCCGGCGCGCAGCGGTGCGCGACGCCGGAGGAGGTCGAGAGGGTCTACGCCGACCTGCTCGCGCGGCGCCACGACCTCCCGTTCGAGATCGACGGGATGGTCGTCAAGGTGGACGACTTCGGCGTGCAGAAGGAGCTCGGCTGGCGCGCGCGGTCGCCGCGTTGGGCGGTCGCGTGGAAGTTCCCGCCGACGCAGCAGACGACGCGGCTCCGCGAGATCCAGGTGCAGGTGGGGCGCACGGGCACGATCACGCCCGTCGCGATCCTCGACCCCGTGCCGATCGCGGGGGTCACGGTGAGCCGGGCGACGCTTCACAACGAGGACGAGATCGCCCGCCTCGGCGTCAAGGAGGGCGACAAGGTCCTCGTCGAGCGCGCGGGCGACGTGATCCCGAAGGTCGTGAAGGTCGTCGAGGCCGGCCACGGCGGGCCCTTCCGGATGCCCGAGAAGTGCCCGATCTGCGGCACCGCGCTCGTGCGCGAGGAGGAGGCGGTCTCGTCGCGCTGCCCGAACGTGCGCTGCCCCGCGCAGGTCGAGCAGGGGATCCGCCACTTCGCTTCGCGCCGCGCGATGGATATCGAGGGGCTCGGCGAGAAGCTCGTCTCGCAGCTCGTCGCGAAGGGGATGGTGAAGGACGCGGCGGACCTCTACTCGCTCAGGGCCGAGGACCTCGCGGAGCTCGAGCGCATGGCGGAGAAGTCCGCGGGGAACCTGATCGGGGAGATCGAGGGGAGCAGGCGCCCTTCGCTCCACCGGTTCCTGAACGCGCTCGGCATCCGGAACGTCGGGGAGCGGCTCGCGGAGATCCTCGCCGAGCGGTTCCACACGCTCGACGCGCTGATGGAGGCATCCGAGGAGGATCTCCTCTCGGTCGAGGAGATCGGGCCGGAGGTGGCGAGGAGCATCCGCGAGTACTTCGGGAGGCCCGATACGAAGGACATGATCGCGAGGCTCCGCGTGGCCGGCGTGGAGCCGCAGCCGTTCGTACGGCGGACGGACGGCCCGCTGGCAGGCGAGGTCGTGGTGTTCACGGGCACGCTCACGACGCTGACGCGCGACGCGGCGAAGGCGCGCGCGGCGGCGGCGGGGGCGGTGGTCGCCTCCTCGATCACGAAGAAGACGACGCTCGTGGTGGCGGGCGAGAAGGCCGGCAGCAAGCTGAAGAAGGCCGCGGAGCTCGGCATCCGCATCCTCACCGAAGAAGAGTTCGTGTCTCTCTGACTCGGTACTCGGTACGCCTTGCGGCCGGCGTAACATGCCGCGCCGCAACGAGTTAGAAGAAGCGGCCCCGGACCCCGCCGTCCGGGTCCACCCGGACCCCACCGTCCGGGTCTGCCATCTGCAAGTGCTTGGTCCAAAACGACTTGCGGCGGCCCTGCGGCGTACTCGGTACGCTTCAGAACGCGAAGCCGCCGGTGCCGGTCTCGCGCTGCTGCGAGACCGCGGCGAGGGTCCGCGCGCACTCGCGCTGGCGCCGGGCGGCCGCGGCCGCGCGCGTCGAGAAGGCCTCGCGCGCGAGGTCGCTGAGCGACACGACGCCCGCGAGGCGGCCCTTGTCGTCCACCACCGGCACGCGCCGCACCTTGTGCTCGCGCATCACGTCGTGCGCCTCGCGGAGGTCGTCCTCCTCGCCGCACGTGAAGAGCCGCGTCGTCATCGCGTCGCCCACTCGGATCGCGTCCGTGGGGCGGTTCGAGAGCAGCGCCGCCATCGCGAGGTCGCGGTCGGTCACGAGCCCGAGGAGCCGCTGCGACCCGGCCTCGACGACCGGCACGATCCCGCAGTCCTTGTTCCACATGATCTCGGCCGCGGCGCCGAGGCTGTCGCTCGGCAGGCAGGTCGCGACCTGCTTCGTCATCACGCTCTTGACCTTCATGTCTCCACTCCCGGTGTTGCGACCGGTTCTAGTTTCCGGCCCCGGCAAGTTTTGACCGGCGGCGGAAGCGCAGCACGAAGGCGGCCGCCGCCGCGAAAAGCGCCGCGAGCGCGCCGTGGAGGAGCCCGCGCCCCTCCTCGTCGGCCTCGAACTCGACGCCCCTCGCGCCGCCGAGCTGCGCGAACCGGTACACGTCGCCGTCCGTCGGCAGCTCGATCCGGAGCGAGATCCGGCCCTTCGCGGCGGAGAGGTCGAGGACTCCCGGGTGGGCGAGGCCGCGTTCCATTGCGCGCATCGTGTCCCGCCACGCGGTCCTCAGCTCCCCGAGCTTGCCGCTGTCGGCGACGTAGCCGGCGTACGTGTCGTCGAACACGTTCTCCGCGCGACCGCGGAAGTCGCCGTCCGAGCCGTCGTTGAACCGGAAGCCGGAACTCTGTTCCAAGCGCTTTCCGGCGACGGGTGCAGGCGGCGGCGGCTCGGGATCCGACGGGTCGCGCAGCCCCGGCGGCACGCCGCCGTTCGGGCCCCTGAACTGGCCGCCCTTGTAGATCGTGCCCTCGAGCGTCCGGTCCTCCGCGACCGCGCCCGCCTGCGCCTGCTGCTGCTTCGCCTTGAAGTCGGCCACCTGCTTCCGCTGCTCCGCGCGTGCGCGGCCGAGGAACGCCTCGTTCACGTCCCACGTCTGGAACCCGCGCGCCTCGGCCTGCATCTCCCCCTGCTGCGCCTGCGCCTTCTCGTCGGCCTGCGCGCGGTTCGCCTTGTTGAGCGTGTCGAGCGCGCGCTGCTGCGACTCCACCTGCTGGAGCTTGCCGGCGTCGCGCGTCGTCTCGCGCACCCGCTCGAGGAACTGCCGCGCCTCCTGGTCGATCTGCTGCACGTTCGCGAGCGCGCGGCCCGCCTGGAGGCTGCTGCCGCGCTGCGCCACGTCGGAGAGCTCCTTGATCTCCTGGTAGCGGTCCGTCGCCTCGGCCGCGAGGATGTCGGTCTCCGTGACCGCCTCCATCTCCGTGTCGAAGTCGTAGGAGAAGCCCTTCGGCACGTGGAGGACGAGCGCCGTGCGCCGCACGTCGAGCCGCTTCACGGCCGGGAGACGCACCGCCGACACCCTGCCGCCCACGGCGGCGTCGGCGTAGGAGTACACGACGTCGACGTTGAACGACGGCGAGCCGAGCGCGAGCTTGCGCAGGGGCACGAGGAGGTCGCTGCCCTCGGCGAGCGGCCGCACACCCTCGCCGGCGACGACCACGCTCAGGAGGAGCGCGTCGTCGGGCAGCGCGAGCCTCAGGAACTGCTCCGACCGGTTGTAGACGCGGTAGGAGACCGCCACGCGCGTCCAGCCCGAGCGGTCCACGACCGCCCGCGCGAGCGCGCTGTAGACGACCGCCTTCGCGACCGTCTCGAACTCGTGGCGGCGCACGTCGAGCGAGAGCGTGAACGCGGCGCCCGTGCCGACGAACACGCGCGCGACCGTCTGCGCCGTCGTCTCCGGCGCGCGCAGCGGGAGATCGGCGAAGTCCGCCGCGTCGAGGTTCGTGGAGCCCGCGATCCGCACCTCGCCGTCGGGCGCCTTCTCGACCGCCACGTAGCGCGTGACCGTCGCGGCGCCGAGCGGCTCGACGCCCTTGATCTCGGTGCCGTAGGGCACGTCGTACGAGACCGTCGCCGCCGCGCTCCCGCGCGTGGGCGTGCGCAGCGAAACGGTGAACTTCCGGCCCCCCGGAGCCCCCTCCGATCGGACCTCGCGGCGGTCGTGCGCGACCACGAGGGCCTCGCGTTCCTCCGCCACGGGCACGACGAACGAGTAGCCGTCGACGAGGCCCCTCCGCACGTGGAAGTCCACGAGCGCCTCGACGCGCACGCGGTCCGGCAAGGGCACCACGCGCGACACGACGATCGCGTCCACCTCGCGCGGCTCCTCGCGCGCGAAAACCTCGAGCCGCCACGGGCCCTTGTAGTAACGGAACGCGCGGACGAGCTTGCCCCACGGGACGCGGCCCGCGGCCGCGACGTCCTCGGGCGAGAGCGTCGCGGACGCCTCGCGCACCTCGGCCTCGAGGCCGTCTGCGACCGCGAGCCGCACGAGGCCCGATTCGCCGGTCGCGCCCGCGAGCGAGAGCGCGGGGGCCGCGAAGGGCTCCGTCGTCGCGCCGACGCGACGGAGCACGATCCTGTACTCCTGCGTGCCCTGGAGCCGCGTCGCGCGGTCGAGGAGGAGCGTGCCGTCGCGCACCCACCAATCGCGGTGGTCGCCGGCGACCGCGGTGACCTCGTAGCCCTGCGGCACCGGGAGCGAGAGCGTGAAGGGCCCCGGCCCCCGCTCGAGCGTCACCTTGAGCCGCGCCTCGGCGAGCGCGCGGTCGCGGTCGACGAAGAGGTCCACGTCCGTGACCGCGCGCACGCGCGTCTCCTCGAGGAAGACGCGCCACTTGAGGTCGAACGGCCGCGCGGCGTAGCGCTCCACGCGCTGGACGACACCCTGGTCCGCCGTCGCGCGCAGGTCGTTCGGCGCGTCCTCGAGCCGCGCGCGCAGGAGCCCGCGACTCTCCGTGACCTCGACCTTCAGGTCGGCAAGCGTCTCGATCGCGACGAGGCCCGCGTCGCGGAGCACGTCGAGCGGCGCGACGTCCGGCACGGCCTCGGCCCGCTCGCGCTCCGCCTTCCGCTCGGCGCGCACCTCGAGCGCAATCGCGCGGTCACAGGGCTTCGCGAGCGCGACGACGAGGCTCCCGTCGCCGGCCATCTCCCAGCCGGCGAGATCCGCGCAGGCGACCGAGAGCACGGTCAAGTCCTTCCCCACGCGCACCCGCACGCGCGACACGCTGCCGCCGCTGATCCCGTAGCGGATGCGCGACGCGACGGCCGTGAACCCGTCGCGCACCGACACGACCGTCGCGGTCTCCGCGCGCAGCTCGGCCTCCTTCGCGCGGAAGGGCTCGACACGCGGCGAGAAGGTCGCGGCGACGACGCCGACGGGCCCGAGCCGATGGAGGGCCCCGTCCGCGGCGCCGAGCGCCGCGACCTTCGCTTCGAATCCCGGGAGGTCGTGCTTCAGCACGAGCCGCGCGGTCGCGACCGGCCGCACGGGCACGGCGAACGACCGGGCGTCCAGCGGCCCCTCGAGCCTCGGCCGCAGCTCGAGCTCGAGCGTGCGCCGCCCCTTCCCCTCGAGCACGAGCACGTAGCCCGAGTCCTCGACCGCGAGCGGGGCGGGCTTCCCGTCGAGCAAGGCGCTCGTCATCGCGACGTCCTTCAGCGCGAGCGGGAGCCGCTCGGCCTCGTCCGTCTCCTTCGCGATCTCGTAGCGCGCGCGGAACGCGAGCTGGCCTTCGAGGAGCACGGCCTCGTACTGCGCGTCCAGGAACGCGGTCGCGCCGCCGAGGGTCTCCGGGTACGCGAGCTTCCGCAGCCGGTGGTACTCCTCCGCCGGCAGGAACACGCGCTCGACCTTGCCAGGGTCCGTCGCGTACGGGACGAGCACGGTCTCCTCCGCGCGCGACGCCGCGGCGAGGAGCAGGAGCGCGGCGGCGGCCTTCCGCCACGGCCTGCGGTGGTAGAGGGCCTGGCCGATCCGGCCGAAGACGCGCCGCACGAGGACGATCGCGGATACGGCCACGAGCGCGGTCGCGGCGCCCATCGCGAACTCCGACGGCAGGAACGAGAGGCCGCCGAAGTGCAGGGAGAGGAGAAGGAGAAGGGCCCCCGGGAGGAGGAGGAGGAGACGGCGGCGCTTGCCGAGCACGAACGCCGCGGAGAGGGCGACGCCGACGACGACGCCCATGTAGCCCTGCCGCGCGAAGGTGTCGCTCCGCGCGTAGGAGAGCGTGACGCTCCCGGTGGGCGCGAGCGACCGCATCCGGCAGAGGTTGTCGGGCCGCAGGAACTCGACGTCGAGGCTCAGGAGCGCGCGCTCGGGCCGGGCGCGCTTGCCCTCCGTCGGGCGGCCCGGCTCCTTCGTCTGCCCCTTCCCGCCGCCGCCGTGCGCGACGAAGCGGCGCGT
>WYBS01000153.1 GCA_011525755.1 Planctomycetaceae bacterium | reverse complement strand
GCGAGGAGAAGGGGCCGGGGGAAGAGGAGGGGACCGGGGAGGAGGAGCCGGAGCACCCGCCCCTGCCCCACGAGCCGGCGCCGCCCGCCCGTTACCGCGTGCTGTTCAAGGGGGGCGGGGAGATGACCGGCACGGTCGCCGCCGAGAACGAGGCGCGACTCGTCCTCGAGATCGGCGACGACTTCCTCAAGATCGACCGGGAGAGGATCGAGCGGCTCGACGCGCTCGAACGGGAGGACGTCCGCTTCGACCTCTTCCGGTACATCCAGCAGTTCTCGGGCCACGTGGACGCGGCCCTCGGGTTCGCGTTCAACGCCGCCCGCGCCGTGGTGAAGGCGCTCTTCCTGACCGTGCTCGTCCTCATGATCACGGCCTTCCTCTGCATCGACAAGCCGCGGCTGCTCGCCTTCATCAGCACCGTGCCGCCCGAGCGCCACCGCGACACGTGGCTGCGCCTCGCGGGATACCTCGACCGCGGGCTCGCCGGCGTGATCCGCGGCCAGCTCATGATCTGCCTCGTGAACGCGATCCTCACCTGGATCGGCCTCCAGCTCCTCGGCGTGCGCTACTCGCTGCTCCTGGGCCTCGTCGCGGGCATCTTCAGCATCATCCCGATCTTCGGGACGATCCTCTCCTCGATCCCCATCGTCCTCATCGCGTGGGGGACGAGCGGGCTCGAGCTCGGCGCGCTGACGCTCGGCTGGATCCTCCTCATCCACTTCATCGAGGCGAACTTCCTGAACCCGAAGATCATGGGCAGCGCGAGCAAGATCCACCCGGTCGTCGTGGTCTTCGCGCTGATCGCGGGAGAGAACGCCTACGGGATCACCGGCGCGCTCCTCGCCGTGCCCGCCGCCTCGATCCTCCAGAGCTGCTTCAAGTTCTTCGTGCTGGACCGCCAGCTCGAGACGGCCGAGGAGCCGGCAGCGTAGCCGCCCCTCCCCCGCGCCCCCTCCCGTCTACGCGATCGCGACGCGCACCGTGTTCGTCCGCGTGCCCTTCGCCCAGATCGGCGAGCCGTAGACGCAGACGACGCGGTCTCCCCTGCGCAGCGATCCGTCGCGCCTGAGCCGCTCGAGCGTGCGGGCGATGATCTTCTCGGGATCGCGGATCGGCTTCACGGTGTCCGCCGCGACGCCCCACATGAGCGCGACGCGGCGCCGCACGGCGGGGTCGGTCGCGAAGGAGTAGATCGGCACCGACGGGCGGTCCGCGCTGATGAGGCGCGCGGTGCGGCCCGAGCCGGTCATCGTCACGATCGCGCGCGCGCCCACCTTCCTCGCGATGTCGACCGCGGCGTCGGCGACGGCCCAGTCCGGGCGCGAGCCGGCTCGCCCCGTGAGCCGCGGGAGCTCGAGGTCGTACGTCAGGAGCGAGTTCTCGACCGTCGAGAGGATGCGCTGCATGTAGCGGACGGCGCGCGGCGGGTCGCGGCCGATCGCGGTCTCGTCGGAGAGGAGCGTCGCGTCGGCGCCGTCGAGAACCGCGTTGCCGACGTCGAGGAGCTCCGCGCGCGTGGGACGCGGGCTGTGGACCATCGACGCGAGCATCTCGGTCGCGACCATCACGGGTTTTCTCGCCCGCTTGGCCGCGCCGATCAGGCTCTTCTGGAGGACCGGCAGCTCCTCGGGCCGCATCTCGACCGCGAGATCGCCGCGCGCGATGAGGATCCCGTCCGACGCCGCGGTGATCTCGTCGATCGCCGCGACCGCCTCCGGCCGCTCGATCTTCGCGATGATCGGGACGCCGCCGGCGTGACGCCGGCAGCGCACGAGATCGTTCGCCTCGCGCACGAAGGAGAGCGCGAAGAAGTCGACCTTCGCCCTCACGCCCGCGCGGACGTGCTGCACGTCGCGCGGCGTCGGGACGCTCGCGAGCACGGGGAGCCCGGGGAGGTTGATCCCCGCGCGCGACTTGAGGAGGCCGCCCCGCACCACGCGGCCCTTGACCTCGTGCCGCTTCACCGAGAGCACCTCGAGGCGCAGGAACCCGTCCGAGAGGAAGAGGTCCGCGCCGCGCCGGAGGTGCGGGAGGATCGACGCGAGGCGGACCGGGATCCGGCCCTCGCCCGGGCGATCCGCGAGCACGACGGTCTCGCCCTCCGTGAGCCGCATCGGCTCCTTGAGGTCGCTGATCCTCCTCTTGATCCCCTGGAGGTCGAGGAGCACCGCGACGTCGCGCCCCGCGCGCCTGCCTGCCCGGCGGATGCGGTCGACCCAGAAGCCGACCGCCGAGGGCTCGACGTGGGACGCGTTGATCCGCACCGCGTCCACGCCCTCCTTGATCATCTGCTCGAGGACCTTCGGCGAGCCGGACGCGGGCCCGACGGTCACCGCGATCTTCACCCGCTCCCAGCGCGTGCGCATGGGCGAGAGGATACGCGGGCGGACCTAGAAGCGGAGGGGAAGGGGCGCGGGGAGGGGGAGGGAATGGAAATAAGAGGGGCCCGGTCGCCTGGCGGCGCCGGGCCCTGTCGGCAAGAAAGTGGAGGTAGGAATGAGAGAGCGCAGCCGTTGCAGCTGCGTTGGGCATGGGGGACAAGAACACATGGCGTGCCGCATCGGCCGCGGGGACCCCATGCGAACACGCCAAATCTCCTAAACACTTGTCGTTGTTTAATTTAGGAGAACGCACCACCGTGGCTGCCGAGCCGCCCGCGCCCACGGAGCCGTCCACGGATGCGTAGCTTTTTCTTACGCACACTTCATTAGCAACGCCGGAAATGCGCCAGCCACGCGGCGCGACCGGGCGCTCCGCGAACCGGAAGAAAACCTTACGGTCCAAGCGCCGCAATCGCCTGCTCGGGCTCGCGGCACGAGAGAAAGACCTTCCACCGGCGGCCGCGCTCGTCATCGAACGTGACGAGCACGCCGCGCCGGCAGCCCAGCACGGAATAGGCCCGCTCGCGCGGCTCCCAGCCGAGCCGGTAGCCCCAGCCCATGTACCGGACCGCGGGGTAGTCCCTCGCCTCCGCGGAGACGACCCTCTCCCTCGGCACCCGGCGCCGGATGGCGCCGAAGCCGAAGCCCACTCCCTCGGGCCCGAACTCGATCTCGACGTGGCGAAGACGCCAGAGCCCGTACGCGGCGAGGAGGAACGGGCCCGCGGCCGCGGCGAAAGCCCAGGCCGGCGCGGCGTCGCTCGCGCCGAGCGCGACGAAGGCCGCGACCATCACGAGCCCGAGCGCGAGGAAGAACCATCCGGGCCACTGCACGCGCTCGCGGTGCGGTTCCATGGGCCCCATTGTGCATGATGGCGTCGTGCGGCCGCCGCGCCTCCCCGGGATCCTCCTCGCGATCGCGTCGCTCGCGGCCGCGGGCCCCCCGCCGGAGCTCCGGTGCCGCTTCGGGAGCACGCACGCGCACTGCTGGCTCGAGACCGGCGGCGACGACGGCGGATTCCGCGTCGACGTGCAGCCCGAGACGGCGAAGCGGGAGCCGTCCGCCGGGGAGGCGCGCCGCGCGTTCCGGCGCAAGCATCGGGACCTCTACCGCGGCGGGACGCCCGCGGAGGCCCTCCGCTACGCGCACGAGAAGGGCAGGCTCGACTTCCTCGCGCTCACGATCCACAGCCACATGGCCACGCCCTTCGAGTACGCGACGATCCGCGACGCGGCCGAAGCGGCGAACCGGCGCTACGAGGGCGCCTTCTGCGCGCTGGTCGGGCAGGAGTGGTCGACGATCTCCTCGGGCAACCACGTGAACATCCTCGGGGCGACGGATATCTGCGACTCGCCGAACGGCCGGTACGCGGCCCTCTACGGCAGGTGGCTCCCGTCCCGCCCCGAGGTGCCGGTCGTCGTGCTCAACCACCCCTTCCGCGCGCAGGGCGAGCTCGACCGGCGCCTGCTCGAAACCGAGTACGGCCTCGACGACTACGGGGGCGATCCGCACGCGCTCGCGCGCGCGGCGAACCCGCACGTGCACCTGATCGAGGTCGTCACGGGTCCCGCCTTCGGCCGCCTCGAGTCCCGCAGGCGCTGGCGCGGCAACCCGGACGGCTACTTCCGGCAGCTGAACCGCGGCATCCGCGTGGCCCCGTGCGCGGGGTCGGACAACCACTACCAGAACTGGGGCACGTCCTCGCCCGCGCGCACGGGCGCCTGGACGCGGGACCTCTCGCCGGCGGAGGTGCTCTCCGCGCTCCGCGAGCGCCGCACGTTCGCGACCGAGGACGAGAACCTCGCGCTCTGGCTCGAGGCCGAGGGGATCCCGATGGGCGGAGTGCTCGCGACCGCGGCCACCCGCGTGCGCGCGTCCCTCTCGATCTCCGACGGCGACGAGCCCCGCGCCCGCTACCAGGTGCGCTGGATCGTGGACGCGGACGGCGTGCTCGGGGACGAGGCCCGTGTCGTGCGCGAGATGGAGGGGGTCGCGGGGGAGGTGACCGTGGACCTCGACCTCCCCCACGCCCCCTCCTATCTCCTCGCCCATGTGGTCCAAGCCCGCGACCGGGACTCGGCCTGGACGGCGCCGGTGTGGATCGAACGTCCCGCCGGAACCGGAGGGTAAACACGTTACCTCCGGGTAACCCCCCTAAGGAAAGCCTCGAGCGGATCGGCCCGATGCGACAACCCGTTGCTTCGCTTATACTTAGGGCGTTTGTGGCGCGGACCCCGCAAGCCCCCGGCCACGTCGCAGGGCTGTATCGCGAGCGGTATGGTCTTTGCCTAACATCCCTTCGGGAGGGAGTCCTCCCAGTGGCAAGAAAGTCCCCCAGGTCCAACGGAGACGAGTCGATGAAACGAATCCTCTTCCTCGCCGTCGTGCTCGGCGTGCTCAGCTATGTGGCTGACACGGCGGACGCGCACGGCGGCTCGTTCCGCGGTCCCAACGGCGGTGTGCCGCCGGGACTGCGCGAGCCGAGCGACCCCGAGCCCCCGCCTCCCCCGCCGTCCGACCCCGGTGATCCGGGTGGCCCGACGACGCCGAGCGGCCCGGCGCCCGCGCCGGAGACTCCGCCGGACACGGGGCATGAGACGCCGAGCGGCGACCCGCAGCCGGGCCCCATCGGCCCGACGGCCGGCCCGACGAAGAAGTCCACCACGAAGAGCCTGACCTTCGAGTCGTGGCGCTTCTGGTGGGGCTACAACAGCGACGACATCCTGAACCTCAAGAGCCACATCTACTCGGCCCGCACGTCGTCGTCCTCGCCGATCTTCTTCTCGTCGAAGAAGGACGAGGAGAACCGGCGCAACGCGACGCGTCCGACGGAGCACGCGGTGATGCGGACGATCATCCCGGCGCTGGTCGCGACCATCAACCGCCCGGATGACCACGAGGACGTCCATGGCGGCGCGCTCGTGGCCCTCGGCAAGATCGGGACGGCCAAGTACATCCCGATGTTCGAGGACTCGATCTGGAACCGCTTCAAGAACGACAAGGGCCAGGCCGTGAAGTTCGGCGGCCAGGCCACGGAGTCGGCCGTGCTGGCGCTCGGCCTCCTCCCGAACGTCGATGACGCGACCCGTGACCAGATCCGCCGGATCTGCCTCGCGGTGATCGAGGACAACAAGCTCCGGACGCGCGAGCGCGCGTGGGCGGCCGTGTGCCTCGGCCTCCAGCGCGACGCGACATCGGTCCGTCCGCTCGTCGATCTGCTCAAGAAGTCCTACTCGGACGACAACATCCCGGCGGGCATCCTCGCCGGCCTCGGCCTCATCGGCAACTGCCCCGAGACGCAGGGGATCCGCGCGGACCTCGAGGACGCCCTCAAGACGGGCAACCTCTTCGGCCGGGACGCGGGCTCCGACCGGATCCGCTCCTTCATCGGCTACGCGCTGATGAAGATCGGCGACCCGGCTGCGCTCCCGACGCTCCTCTCCGTCCTCGACTCGCGCAAGCACGGCCGCATCGTGAAGCGCACCGCGGCGATCGCCATCGGCCCGCTGGGCGCCGCCGAGGCGGACCCGAAGAAGCGGGACGATGCGGTGGCCGGCCTCCTCAAGTACCTCAACAACTCGGGCGGCGACGCGAGCGGCGAGAACTTCGCGATCATCGCGCTCTCGCAGATCGGCACCGAGAAGGCGCTGGCACACCTCGTGGACCTCGCGGAGAACGGCCAGTACGGCCAGCGTCCCTTCGCGGCGCTCGGCGTGGCCACGCGCGTCTTCTACAACGACCGCGACGCCGCCGAGGGCAAGGCCGAGAAGATGGACAGCGGCCTCCGCAAGAAGATCGTGGACAAGCTCGCCAAGTGCTCCGACAAGTTCAAGGACGCGGACACGAAGGCGGCCTTCATGCTCTCCCGCGGTCTCGTCCGCGACAACGCGGCGACCGAGGAGCTCGTGACCCTCGCGTCGAGCAACGGCGACCCGACGCTCCGCGGCTTCTGCTGCGTGGCGCTCGGCCTCATGGGCGATGCCAGCGAGTCGGTCAAGGATGCGCTCAAGATCGCGCTTGCCGAGCGCAAGAGCCCGGACCTCCGCCGCGACGCGGCGACGGGCCTCGGCCTGCTTCGCGACGCCGACGTCGTGAAGGATCTTCTCGAGATGCTCAAGGGCGCGCAGTCCTTCGCGGTCCAGGGCCAGCTGATCACGGCCATCGGCACGATCGGCGACCACACCGCGATCGCCCCGCTCGTGGCCATCCTCGACGACACGTCGCAGAACACGGCGACCCGCGCGATGGCGGCCGTCGGTCTCGGCATGATCGGCGAGCTGCGCGAGCTTTCGCCCCTGGCGAGGATCTCGCAGAACTACAACTACCGGGCTTCCGTCCCGGACCTGGACGAGCTGCTCTTCATCCTCTGATCGCAGCAGACGAACGCAACCGGCGCCGCCCCCTCGGGCGGCGCCTTTTTTTTCGTTCCGGGTAGAGTGCCCGGATGGCCTACGTCCTCGGGCTCGCCCCGTACCTCCCGCCCTCGCGGCCGCGCGCCGCGGCGCGCTGGTGGGCCGCCACGGGCGCCCTCGAGCCCTCGCGCCTCCTCGTCGAGCGGCTCGCCGAGGACGCGGCGCCGCCTCCCGTCACGTCGACTTGCGGGCTCGCCGCCCCCTGCTCGCTGCCCCGGGCCTTCCTCGACTACCTCGGCATCCGGCGTTCGCTCGACTTCGAGGGGACGTCGGACCGGCTCTTCCGGCGCGCGCGCGCGTTCGCCGCGGCGGCGTCCCGGGGCGCGCGCCAGCCGCTCCGCGTCCCGCACGAGTCGATGCCTGCGCTCGACCGGCGGCGGCTGCCGCTCTTCCTCGCGGCCCTTCCGCTGCTCCGCGGCGACGCCGCCCCTCTCCTCGTCGAGGTCGATGCCGCCGCGATCCTGCGCGCGCTCGGCCTCCCCCATAGCGGCCTCTCCGGCGGCAGGCCCGCCGCCGTCGACGGGCGGGCGCGCGTCCTCGCCGCGCTCGCCGAGGGCGCGATGGGAATCCCCGTGATCGCCGTCCAGCGCGACTACGCGGTCGCGTCGCTTCCCGCGCTCGCGGCGGTCGTCGCCTGCGCGATGGCGGCCCGCGTCCTGCGGGACGGCGCGCGCCGGCCCGCGGACGCCGAGGCGTGGGTTCCGCTGCCGTAACGGCGTTACCCCGCCGCCCCTCCCGCACCCTCCGCCCCCCGCGCCCCCCGCCTCCCATTTGCAACACTTATTGCAATCCGGCCGATGAACGTATCCCGCGCACTTCACTTGCGATCGGGCGGCACACCCCGTGCGAAAGGACCGTGCGAAAGGAGCCCCCATGCGTTCCCGCCGCGATCCCCGCTTCCCCCTCCACGCGATCCTCGCCCTCCTCCTTCTCGCTCCGCTGCCCGTCGCGCTCGGCCACGGCGGCACGTTCCGGGGCCCGAACGGCGGGGTGCCGCCCGGCCTGCGCGCGCCGACCGATCCCGAGCCGCCCCCGCCCCCGGCCTCGGAGGGCGGCGATCCCGGCGGCCCCACGACCGGCGGCGAAGGCGGTCCGCCTCCGACGACCCCGCCCGACGGCGGCCATGGGACGCCCCCCGACAGCGGTCCCCCGCCCCCCGGCCCGACGCAGGGCGGCGGCGGGCGCAGCCGGACGCAGGCGAGCCTCACCTACGAGAGCTGGCGGTTCTGGTGGGCCTTCAACAACGACGACATCCTGAACCTGCGCCGCGAGACCGGCGGCGTGATCACGGACACGAGCCCCCTCGCCATGGGCAGGGGGGACCGCGAGAACCGGCGCGACGCCAGGCGGCCGACGGAGTGGGAGGTCGTCCACTCGGTCCTCCCGGCGCTCCTGCGCTGCATCGACGCCCGCGACCACGAGGACGTGCACGGCGGCGCGATCATCGCCGCCGCGAAGATGGGAGGAAGCAACCTCGTCCCGCTCCTCGAGGACGTGATCTGGAACCGGCGCACGAACGGACGGGGCGAGCGGATGGACTATGGTCCGCAGGCCCGCGAGTCGGCCGTGCTCGCGCTCGGGCTCCTTCCGCGCCTCGACGACACGTCGCGCGCCGTGGTGCGCCGGATCCTCCTCGACGCCGTCGCGGACGACGCGCTGCGCACGCGCGAGCGGACGTGGGCGGCCGTGTCGCTCGGCCTCCGGCAGGACGCGGAGGCGGTGACGGCACTGCTCGACCTCCTCGCCCGCCGCTATCCCGACGACAACGTGCCGGCGGGCATCGTCGTGGGCCTCGGGCTCATCGGCGACCCGCGCGCCCGGGAGGACCTCGAGGAGATCTTCGTCCGTGCGCAGTTCCGGGGCCGCGACGTGCCGGCCCGCGTGCGCCCGTTCGCCGGCTACGCGCTCGGCAAGCTCGGCGACCCGGCGGCGCTGCCCGCCGTGCTCAAGGTGCTCGGCTCGCGCCGCTCCTCCGCGCTCGTGACGCGCTCCGCGGCCGTCGCGGCCGGGGCTCTCGGCGAACGCGCGGACGCGGCCCTCAAGGCCGACGCGGTCGCGGCGATCCTCCGGGCGCTCCGCGGCTCGTCGGACGACGCGACGACGCGCGACTTCTCCCTCATCGCGCTCGGGCGGATCGGCACGACGCCCGCGCTCCTCGCGCTGCTCGAGGAGGCGGAGAACGGCCGCCACGGCTCCCGCCCGTTCGCGGCGCTCGGCCTCTCCACCCACGTCTTCTACGCCGACCGCGCCGCGGGCGACGGGAGCGGCGCGCCGGTCGACGCGGCGCTCCGGCGCCGTATCGTCGAGAAGCTGGCGCAGATCTCCGGGCGCGTCAAGGACGCCGAGACGCGCGCCGCGTTCCTGCTCGCGCGCGGGCTCGTGAAGGACAAGAGCGCGCTCGACGAACTCATCCAGGTCGTCACCCGGCCGGGCGACACGACGCTCCGCGGGTTCGCATGCGTCGCGCTCGGCCTCATCGGCGACGCGCGCGACGAGGTCAAGGACGCGCTGCGCACGGCGCTCGCGGAGCGCACGGACGTCGACCTCCGCCGCGACGCGGCGACCGGGCTCGGCCTCCTGCGCGACGCCGGCACGGTCCCGCACCTGCTCGACCAGCTGAAGGAGGCCTCCTCCTTCGCCGTCCAGGCGCAGATCGTGACCGCGATCGGCACGATCGGCGACCAGAGGGCGCTCGCGCCGCTCGTCACGCTGCTCGAGGACCGGAAGCAGGCGGCGCAGGTGCGCGCTCTGGCCGCCTGCGGGCTCGGCCTCATCGGCGACCCGCGGCCCCTGCCGCCGCTCGCGCGCGTGTCGCGCGACTACAACTACAGGGCGTCGCTGCCGGATCTCGACGAGCTCCTGCTGATCTTCTGACCGAAACGAGGGGGGCCGGGGGGGCAGGGTTCCCCCGGCCCCTCCTTTTCCTACCTCCCGGCCCACGCGAGCGCGGCGGCGCCCATCTCCTCCGCGGACATCCCGAAGGCGACCCGGGGCGCGAGCTTCGGCTGGTCGCCCCGGCAGCGGTGGACGAAGAAGTCGAGGAACGCCGCGCGCCGCGCGCCGCCGTCCGCGAAGCAGAGGTAATGGCAGAGGACGACCGCCTGCCGGTCGAAGACGTAGCTCGCCCAGTAGTCCCCGCGCTTCACGTCGCCCTCGTTCATCATGTGGAGGTCGCTCCGGCCGTAGAGGCAGAAGGGCCCCCACGGCGCGAGGTCCCGCGCATGCTCCCGGACGAACTTGCGCGAGGCGGGCGCGCCGGCGGCGAGGTCGATCCCGAAGCCCCGGACGTCGAAGCTCGCCTCCGCGACGAGGCCCGCAAGCCCGGCCTCCGCCCAGTAGCCCGCGACGTCGGGATCCGCGGCGTTCGTATCGGCGAGCGAATAGCGCGGGTTCCGCGTCCAGAGCCAGTGGCGGACCACGCAGTGCGTGCCGCCGTAGAGGATGTCGTTCCGCTCCTTCGGCGTCGGGAGCCAGAGGATCTGCGTGACGTCGTCCGCGGGATCGAAACGCGCGTACGCGAACTGGAAGTAGGGCGGCAGCCCGTTCGTGACCGGGTGCTTCAGGCGCTCGCGGAAGTCCTCCTTATGCGAGTGGAGGTAGACGAGGATCGGACCCTCCGGGCGCTTCAGGGGCTTGTCGGTCGCGAAGAGCTCCCGCAGCTTCGCGCACGCGAGGTGCGCGCGGATCGCCACCTCCTTCAGCGCCTCCATGTCGCGCAGCGGCGTGAGGACGAGGATCTCCGCGGAGGCGATGCCCATGAGGTCCGGCCGCCAGTAGTGGCGCGCCTTCTTGAGCTCCATGTGGTCGTCCGGCACGAGCGAGAAGCCGCGCCGCTCGAACTCGACCGCCCAGTCGAGCCACGTGCGCAGGTCGGGGAAGGGCTGCGTCTTCGGCGCCTTCGCGGCGAGCATCGCGAGCGCGCCGGCGTGCTCGGGCTTCTCGCGCAGCGCCTCGCGGAGGAGCAGCAGGCCGTCACCCTTCCCGTCCCCCTTCGCGCGGGCGAGGAGGACGTCGGGCAGCTCGTCGTCGAGCGCGGCGGCGGCGCGCCGCAGCTCGGAAGCCTTCGCCTCGTCGCGCTTTCCCGGCCGCTTCTCCAGGTTCTCGACGCGGCGCCGCTGGATGTCCTCCTCCTTGCCCGCGAACCCCTCGGCGCGGGCGAGCTCGAGGAGGCGGCGCGCCAGCTCGGGGTCCTTCGCCTTCGTGGCCTCCTTGATCATCTCGACGACGCGGGCGCGGCGTCCCTCGTGGACCATGCGCCGGTAGCCGGCGACGCGCCGCTCGAACCCGTCGCACCAGACGAGGGTCCCGTCGTCGCGCTCGACGACGAGGATCTCGCGGAGCGGCCGCGCGGAGTCGCCGAGGACCGCCTCGCCCTTCTCCTCGACGACCCTCACCTCGCCCCTGAAGACCGGACCCGTCTCCGGGACGGCGACGTCGGCGCCCGCCGCCATCGCAAGAAGCAACACCGCACCAACCGCCCGCGCGGGTACCATGGGCCCGAGGATATCGCATGGCGACGAGGGCGGGGACCTGCTGATGCCGCGGCCGCGGAGGGAAGTCCGCCGGGGACCTGCCCGGCCGCGGCATCGGGAACCCTCGTCCTGGCGCGCCTCGGCGCCCTACGTCGCCGTCGCGGCGGCGCTGCTCGGGATCGCGGTCTTCTTCTTCGCGACGCGGGGGAAGCCCGCCCCGCCCCCCCCGGCCCCCCCGCCCCCGGCACCCGTGAAGGCTATCGACCCCGACGAGGCACGCCGCGCCGAGGCGCGCGAGTGGTTCCTGACGAGCTTTCTCGACGAGTTGCGCCGCGACAAGGGGCTCCCGGGCTCCCGCATCGACGCGCTGTTCGAGGAGGGGAGAAAGCTCGGCTACGACAGGATCCGGGGCTTCGACTGGGAGGCCGAGCGGAAGAAGGTCTACCTCCGGCTGCTCGACCGCGAGCCGGACCATCCGGAGGCGAACCGCGCGTTCGGCCTCGTGCCGCTCGCGGACTACCCGGACTTCTACGAGACGTTCCGGAAGCTGACCGACGCGAAGGCGCTGCCGCCCGAGCTCGTGAAGCTCCGCGACTCGTACGAGGACAAGGTCCGGCTCGCGCCGAGGCGGAGCGCGCCGGCGGTCTCGCCCGAGGAGTTCCAGCGGGTGAAGCCGCTGCTCGACGAGTTCAAGGAGCTCGCGCTGCGCTACGAGACGGACCCGACCTACAAGGCGATCGCCGAGGCGCTCGCGCGCGTGAAGATCGACCCGATCCTCGGGCAGTACGAGTTCGTGCACGTCGAGATGCGGCCCTTCGTGCTCTTCTACGGCTCGCGGGAGCTGAGGGCGGGCAAGACCGACGTGGCGGCGAAGCTCAAGGCGCGGCTCGAGAGCTTCCGGCGGCTCATCGACGACCTCCTCGCGTTCCACCGCGAGCGGTGGATAGAGCCCCTCGGGCTCCCGGAGTTCGTGGAGGGGGAGATCTTCTGCGTATGGGTCTTCGGCGACCGGGACAGCTGGGAGCACTACGGCCGCCAGGTCGGGACCCCGCTGCCGCCCGGCACGAAGGGCTACTTCAGCCCCCGCGACCACTGGGCGTTCGTCTACGACGACCCGAAGGAGCGCATGGGCGTCGACGTCGCGGTCGCGCACGAGCTCACGCACCTCCTCCAGTGGCACTACTCGAAGGACCCGGAGAGCGAGTTCAGGAACCACTTCGACAGGATCGGCGCGATCTGGTTCTCGGAGGGGTGGGCGGAGTACGTGGGCTGGGTGAAGCGCGAGGGCGACGGCTACGTGTTCGCGCAGGACTCGCCGCTCCGGATGGAGGCGTACCAGGCGTTCAGGAAGCTCGAGCTGCCGCTCTACCCGCTGCAGGAGTTCGTGAAGCGCGAGAGCTACTCGGACTGGATGCGGGAGGTCTTCTCCACGTGGCTCGCGAAGAAGGTGCGGCTGCCGGACAAGCCCGACCAGCTCGCGGCTCTCGGCGACGCCTACTTCGCGATGCTCTATTCGCAGTCGTGGCTCTTCACGAAGTTCCTCTACGACGGCGAGGGCGGCAAGTACCGGGACAAGGCGCTGCAGTTCACGAAGGCGTCGCTCAAGGGGTACCTCGGTCACAAGGGCGAGCGCGGGTACGCGCGCGCGCACGAGGTCTTCGGCGAGATCTTCGAGCTGAAGACGAAGGGCGACTGGGACCGCTTCCAGGCGGAGTTCGACCGCTTCCTCGAGAAGAAGCTCTACGAGGTGCCGCCGCCGAAGTGACCTTCTCCTGGCGACCCGCGCCGCTCCAGCCGACGAGCGGCGGGGCCGCTCGCGGCTGAGCGGCGTGACACCGGCTCGCCGGGAACCGGGGGGGGCCGGGGGCCCCCGCCTTCGCGCCGCGGACGGCGCTGAGGCGTGGCAGGGTGCGCGCGTCCTTGATCCCGGGGCGGCGCGAAGTACTCTCACTTCCGGAGAGGGGCACTTCCCCATGGGTACTCGCCGGCTGCTTCGCTGTCTTCCTCTTCTTCTCCTCGTCGCGTGCGGCGGAGGAGGCGGGGGCGGCGGCACAACGACCGGGGGCAGCATCCTCGGCCCGAGGCCCGAGGGCGCGCCCGACGTCGTCGTCCTCTCCGTCTCGGGCCACGACGGCGCGGTCAGCGGCTTCTTCTGCACGTCCGACACGAACCATGCCTATCTCGCGGACCCGGGCGATGCGGTCGAGGCCGTCGTCGCGGCGATCGAGGATCTCGGCCTCACGGTGGCGGTCGGCCACTTCGCCGACCGGATCTCGGCGCCCGACCTCGACCGCGACGGGGAGGCGGACAACACGGAGCAGTACGGGTTCTCGGAGCTCCTCGCGACGATGCAGTGGGTCTTCGACGAGTGGATGGACGGCGTCGCCGACCCGACGAAGCTCGTGCTCGTCGCGCACTCGCACGGGGCGACATGGGCGCACATCGCGACGGGCGTGATGAGCCACGTGCCGGTGAGCTGCCTCGTGACGCTCGACGGCATCTGCTCGTTCTGGGAATGCGAGCATTCGGAGGGGCTGACGGCCTGGGTCGCGGCGAACGCGCTCGCGTTCGATTGGGACATCGCCCACCCCTGCGACGCGTGGACGATCGGCGGCGGCGTCTACAACACGAAGGACGTCGCGTTCGACAACGTCGCGACGAATCTCGAGGTCCAGAGCTCGGACTTCTTCGTCTCGGACTGCTGCGACAACGTGAGGCTCGACGGCTCGACGGACGGGATCGCGACCTTCCTCTCGGGGGAGGACCACAACGAGGTGCGCAACGCATCGGGCGCCGCGATGACGTGGGTCGCCGACTGGATCCTGCTCAACGGCCTCCCGTGAAGCCGTGAAGGGGGGCGTTCAAGCCGCCCGACGTCTGCGAGGCATACGGGCAGCGGTGTCAAAATCGCACATGTCGTAATGCGAATTTCATGATATATCATGAGCGATCATGACACACGCGTTCGTCCCGCGTGAGATCCTCCCGGTCGTCCACCGCGCGCTCCGCGCGCTCCCGGCGGTCGTCGTTACCGGCCTTCGCCAAGCGGGGAAGACGACGCTGCTGCGCGAGGACCCTGATCTCCGGAGACGCCGCTTCCTGACCCTCGACGACTACGCCACGCTCGAGGCGGCCCGTCGCGAGCCCGACAAGCTGATCGCGGGCGACGAGCCCGTGACGATCGACGAGGCCCAGCGTTGCCCGGATCTCATCCTCGCGGTGAAGCGTGCCGTCGACCGCCAGCGTGGACGCGGGCGGTTCCTCCTGAGCGGGTCGGCGAACTTCGCGTTGCTGCGCGATGTCGGGGACTCGCTGGCGGGAAGGGCCGTCTACCTGACGCTCTTCCCGTTCACGCGCCGGGAGCGGCTCCGCATCGAGGACCCCCCGTTCCTCGCGAAGTTCTTCGAGGAGCCGGCGCTTCCGCCGCAGGCCAAGGTGGCTGCACCGGTGACCGATGGCGAGGTCCTGCTCGGCGGCATGCCGGCGGTGGCGACGGGGGACGCGCCCGACGCTCCGTTCTGGTTCCGGGGCTACGAGCAGACCTACCTGGACCGCGACGTGCGAGCCCTGTCGCAGGTGGCGGATCTGGTGACGTTCCGCAGCGTCCTCCGCGCGGCGGCCCTGCGCACCGGCGGGCTCGTGAATCGCGCCGATCTGGCTCGCGAGGTGAAGGCCTCTGTCGCGACGGTCGGGCGGTACCTCGGCCTCTTGGAGGCGTCGTTTGTCGTCGCGCTCCTGACGCCCTACCTGCGCAGCCGGACGGCACGGCTCCAGAAATCGCCCAAGCTCTTCGTCTCGGACTCGGGCCTCGCCTCCCACCTCGCGGGCGTCCGGGACATCGGTCCGCGGAGCGACGAGCCGCTGCGCGGGGCGCTCTACGAGACCTATGTCCACCAGAACCTCCGTGCCCTCGCGGAGACGCACCTTCCGGACGCGGAGATGCACTACTGGGCCGTCCACGGCCGCCACGAGGCAGACTTCGTCATCGCCCGAGGCCGCCGCTCCATGGCCGTCGAGGTCAAGGCAGCGAGCCGCTTCGGGATGCGCGACGTCGCGGGGCTTCGTGCGTTCCTCGACACCACGCCGGGCGCGTTCGCGGGGGTCCTCGCGTACAACGGCGCCGAGGCCGTCGCGCTCGGCGAGAAGCTCTTCGCCGTGCCCCTCGCGCTGCTGCTGTCGTGAGGGGGCGAGAAGAGATGGTGCCAGGGGAGGGATTCGAACCCCCGCAGGCCGAAGCCGCCAGATTTACAGTCTGGTGGACCACTGGCGCAAGGTACGACGGCGCGCGGACTTACGTCGCGCCAGTACAGATGTGTCCTCCCCCACGTCCCTGCTTGCTCCCAAGCCAGGCCCCCCTGGGGTCACAACGGGAGTTCCGGGCCCACAAATCCGGCCTGCGGATCTCCGCCAACTCTTCCCACGCGGTCCTTTGCCTGCAGGTCGACCGTAGTGTCGCGCGCCGGCAGCGCGGTGCCTGCCACCGCAGCGTAGTCCGATCCGCACCGGCGCTGTCGCTAGCTGTACTCCCACTCTGCGAAAGTGATCGACATAGCCCCCTTAGCGGTCGCCAACCGGGCCGAACATGTGCTCGACGACCATCCCCACGTAGACGCCGAGGAACGTCTCCGCCACGCCGACCATCTTCACGAATGCATCGAACGCCAGTGAACCAAGAGCCTTCCACAAGACGATGGCGACCAGACACGAGAAGAAGAACGCTGGAATTGCGACAATCAGGACGGCACGCTCGCGCCTGACAGGTCGCTCGTCAACCACAGCTTCGTCGCTTAAAAGGCGCCTAACGGCCGCCGTAGTGTACGCGGCAAACAGCGGGCCAATTATCCCGAACGCGGTGAACAGCTCCTCAGTCGTGTAGCGATCCCAGGCTGCACACACGGCGACCAGAACGAGCAGAAGAAAGTGCTCAGCGACGAGAGACAAGCCCGCGGCGGCCCGCAACGTACGCACAGTCATCGCGCACCTCGATTTGGCACAATACCTCCGGAGCGCTGGTCAAACGTGGTCTCAACCGTGTGGTCTAGGATCGACTTGATGTCCGCAAGAAGGCCGTCTGCATACGCGCCCAGTTCTTCCCCGTAGCCCTTTGCCTCGAAGTCGTCCCCGTAGCCGCGAAGATCGGCCGGTTTGCCGCCTGCAGAGAAGCGACCAGAAACCACTATGCCCAGCTCGAACACCTGCCTAGGCTCGGCAATAGCGCTCTGGAGCGCTGAACCGCTGGGGGCGGCAGAGGATTCGCGCCAGTGCTCCATTGGGTCCTCCATGTCAACCTCGACAAGCGTGGCGTCCACGTATATGAGCTCCCAGAATCTGCGACCGCGCAGAACCTCTCCGCGCAGGCCGCTCATGCGGAGACGCATTCGCGAGTCCGTGTCTCGGATCACCTGAATGATGGGCCGATTCTCCCCTTGGCGACGCCTGATGCCATCGGCCAACCTTCTCCCAACATGCTTGAGCGATGGTCGCGCCGTCAAGTACGAGTACTTGTCAACGCTCATCGTGTATGGATCATCATGTCGCACGTGTTGGAGCACCCTGGTAGACGCGACGTGGGTGCCGGTAGGCCAAGAGCTTTCCGGTTCGTCGAGGGACCGGTTGCCCGGGTCGTTCCTATCGCAGTGCGTGCAACGTGTCAACACAGACAGCACTGCGATGACCAGAAGCCGCGCAAGTGCACTATCGCTACTCATGTCGTCACCTCCATGCGTCGGTCGCTCCGGCTTGAGTGGTGCGAGGGAAAGGCGCTGAGGGCGCCGCACGTCACACGCGAAAGGGGGGGCATGGGCCGCTGGACGGTGCCACGCTCGGCCGCCACGTTGCGGGTGTCAGTCCCTCTCGCTTCGCAATACGGGGAGGGATCGGGCCTCCCTGAGCAACTCCGCTCACCGGCTCTCACAACGGCCCGAGCGACGGCTATCGCTCGCCTCAGCATGCCCTCTGAGGAGGGATGGGCCGCACGTTGATGACGTCAGAACCGGCTGCCAAGTACGAGAAGAGCGCCTCTCGACCGCTCTTCGAGACGCGGCAGACCCCCTGGCTGCCAAACTGTACCGCGACAACTAGGTCCGCCGTGTACCGGAACACTAGTGCGCTCTGGACAACCGTGGCGTCCTGACACGCGCGAGGTGCCCAAGCGTAGAGCACGATCGGGGCGCCCTCTGCAGCCGGAGCCTCTTCCAAGAGCACGGCGTCGTCGGGTTCGAGGTCGATATAATCGCTCACGTCGTGTTCATAGCAGGGCATGGTTATTTCCCGGCGGCGAGGGGGACAATCTCGGAGGCACCGCCCGTCGCGCCCGCCGCCCCGAACCGCGCCACGGCCGCACTTGCCTTCGAGACAAGGAATCCGATGTTGCGGGTGAGCTGCACCGGATCGTTGCTCACCTGATACACGCGCGCCTGGCCCGCGTGCTCGATGACGATCATGATTGCGGAGTCCCCAGATACGCTCGTACTCACCATCGTGAGGGGGCTCTCGAAGGTTCGACTGTTGAACACGTTCTCATAGGCGGGATCGCTGGGGTTGATCTCGTAGACATCTGTCGCGGTGAACCCGCCGAACCGGAGAGGTGCCTTCGGCTCGCCAAAGGTCGCGGTAGCCAACGCCTCCACCTCCGCTTGCTGAACCGCCCGAAACGCATCGGCGGTTCCCAGTCGCTTGGCGATGTCTTCAAGCGAGCGCACGTTCTCCGCTTTCGCGCGCCACTCTTCAAACGAGTTCGCTGCCTTGACGAAAAACGCCCTGACCTTCCGAACCTGTGCACGCGCAGTCGAGGCCTTCCTCGAAATGTCACCTCCCTCGAAGAACTTCGTCGTCTCCTCGGCGAGTTTGTGAGCTTCGGTGGCCACGGCAAGATACCGCCCTTCCCATGAAGGAATCCGCCTTCGGTAGTCTGCCTGTCCTTGCTGCCCCGGCTGGCCGGCCGGTGTTTCCTCGGCGGATGCCGCCTTCCCGGCGTCGCCGCCCGCGGGCTTCTCGGTGGTGCCCGCCGCGTGGTCCTGTGCGAGGGCGGCCCTCGTACTTTCGTCAGCCCATGCACGCAAGAGCAGGACGACCCGGTTGCAGTTTCCTTCGAGCGTGTCCAGACTCGCGATCGCCTCGTCGAGAGAGCGCCCAAGGGCGCTGTTGGGTTGGAGGCTCGACACCCCTTCCACTTTTGACACCTCAACGTGGAGGCTGTTCGCACATCCTGCTACGAAGGCGACGGCGATCGCGATGGCACTTCGCATCATCATTGGCCTGTCTCCTTGGTCGGCTCTGATGAGGAGCCCGCTGCGTCGAGCAGTTTCTTGATTGCCTCCGCCTGATCGGGAGCGATTTTCTCGGCGAGCTTCTTCAGGGCGTCCATGCGACGCCGGTCGGCATTCGCTGTCTCCTTGCTCCTCTGGCGCGCGGCCTCCGCGATGGAGGTCACCTGGTCCAGAACGGAGTCCACTTCGCCTGCGTACTCCCGCAGATCGATGCTGCTGGCCGTCGCCCATAGCACCAGTTTGCGGAACTTGAGCGGCTCGAGGGTCTGCAACATCCCTATCGACGCGAGGTCAGAAGAGGACAGGCTACCGAGCCACACCAACCTCGCGAGCCGCAGGAGGTCTTGGTCTTCCAGCGGTTTGGGCTCGCCTTGGACTCTCAGCGCGTTGACCGCTCCGCCGGATCCAGCGAGGAGCTTGACCATCTCGCCCGCGGCTGTGACGGCTGCGTCGCGAACCACCTGCTCGGCCTCCAAGCTGCCCTTCTCGGACGCCATGTCATCCACGACTCGCTGAGCGTGTTCCATGCTCTGCTGAGACGCGCGCAACTCTTCCTTGGCCGCATTGCGGGCCGCCTCCGCCTTGACTTTGGCGGCCGCGGCACTCTTCGCTGCCGCAGTTGCCGTCCCGCTCTCCGTCTCTGCTGCCTCCAATGCGTCGGTCGCTTTCGACTTCGCCTCGGTCAGCGTGACGACCGCCGCGTTGGCCTCCGCGAGCTGTTTCTTGAGCTGATCGTCGTCCGGCTTGTTCGCGAGGTTCGCCTTGGCCTTGTCCAGCACAGTGATCGCGGCAGCCAGATCCGCACTTGCGTGGTCCACAGAGTTGCGTGCG
>WYBS01000027.1 GCA_011525755.1 Planctomycetaceae bacterium | reverse complement strand
TTGCAGTGCGTGAGGACGTTGCTCTTCTCGCCGAGGAGCGCCGCGCCGTGGCGGCCGATGGCCCGGCAGCTGCGCTCGTCCTCGTCGCGGATCGCGTCGGCCTCCTTCCGCAGCGTATCGAGGGGGGTCTCGGGGGCGGCGTCGAGGCGGCGGAGCATGCGCTCGACCGCCCAGCGGAGGTTCACGGCGGTGGGCCGCGCGGCCGCGATCGCGGGCGCCGCCGCGCGGACCTTCCCCGCGTCCCCCGGAGCCCCCCCCGCGGCAAGCACGAGGGCGTACGCCCCCGCGACGCCGATCGCCGGCGCCCCGCGCACGCGGAGGCTCGCGATCGCCTCGATCACCTCCTCGGGCGTCGTGAGCCGGAGCCAGACCTCCTCGCCGGGCAGCCGGGTCTGGTCGAGGATCTCGAGCGCGCCCTTCGCGAAACGGAGGGGGCGGACGGGCTCGATCACGGCCGCCTCCTGGGGACGCGGGCGGCGCTCGTCACTTCCCCTCCACTCTCGCGCGCCAGAATGCCTCCCAGCGCGGATCCTTGCGCGCGCTCTCGAGCTCCTTCTCCTTCGAGAGCCGCGCCTTCGGGACGGCGAGCCCCTCGGCGAAGGCCCGGTCGAGCGCGGCGAACGCGTCGTCGAGCATCCCGGCGGCGGCCGCCGCCCGCGCGAGGTGGTAGGCGGCCTCGCGCGCCTCCTCGCCCTCCGCGGCCTTCTCGGCATCCTTGAGCCACGGCACCGCGTCCGCCGGCGCCTTGGCCTCGAGCATCGCAAGCCCGCCGAGGAGGAGGAGCGCGGCCTCGTCCTCCTTCTTCTTCAGCTTCCCCGCCGTCCTGGCGCGCCGGAGCACCCCCGCGGCCAGCACGGGCTTCCCCTCTCCGAGGTAGAGGCGGCCCGCCTCGAGCAGGACCTCGGGGTCGAGCGGCTGCCGTCCGTGGAGCGCCGCCACCTGCCGCGCCCTGATGCCGCAGCCGGGGTCGTCTCCCGGCTTCAGCGCGTCGAGCGCCGCGCGGATGGCCTTCTCGCAGTCGGGCGTCCTGTCCGTCACCCACGCGTGCACCTCGAACCAGTGGGGACCGCGGGGGTAGAGGGCGTGGCCGTGCACCTCCTGGAATGCACCGTATTTTTTTACGGTATAGAAGAGCCAGGGCCGCGGCTCCTCCCCCTCCCGCGCGCCCTCCCCCTTCGCCCTCGAGAGGATCTCCTTGCGGATCCCCTTCGCGTCCGCGATGCCTTCGTGGACCTTCAGCTCGACGTGGACGTCGCCCGCAGCGCGCCCCTTGAAGATCGCGGCCGGGTCGCCCGGCGTGAGGAGCTTCCGGAGCCCCGTCGGCGCGTACACGAGGTTCCAGAACGGGTCCTCGAACCGGTACGGCTCCTCCGCCGCGAGCGCGGCGGGGAAGAGGAGGACGAGCAGCTTCCTGATGCGGGCATCTTAGCCCGGGGCCTCAGCCGCCTGCCCGCCGGACAGGCGCGAGGAGGCCCTCCGCTACCGTGGCGCCGGCGCGGGGAGCGGGTCGCCCGCCCTCGGCTTTCTCGACGGGTCGTCGAGGTAGCGGCGCTGCCGGAAGTCGAGCTCCTCGGGCGGGCACTCGGCGGTCGTGTAGGTCCCGCTCCGGAGCTTCACGTCCTCGCGGGTGACGAGGTCGCGGAACGTCAGGAACCCGCCGGTCTTGCTGTCGAAGGCGTAGTCCATGCGGGCGTAGTAGACGCGGCCGTCGTCGGCGGTCACGCGCGTGTAGGGCGAGGGCGGCGTGCTGGCGCAGGCCGCGAGAAGGAGGAGGAGGAGGGGGTGCGGGGGCCGCATGGCTACAGGAAGGGGATGTGGACCGACTGCGCGTTCACGACGACGGAGTCGGGCGCCTCCGCGCGGAAGTCGATCTCCTTCCCCGCGCGGTGGAGGAAGACGAACCCGTCGTAGGACGTCATGTAGACGCGCTTCCGGAACCAGAGGAAGCCGGTGTTGCCGGTGACGAGCGTGGGCTTCTCGTGGGAGCGCAGCAGGAGCCGGAAGGTCCCCTCGTCCACCTCGACGAGGTTGACGAGCGCCTTCAGGGCCTCGATCTGGAGCGCCTGCTGGTGCGCGCCTGCCACCTGCATGTGCCCGCATTCTAGCCCCGCGAGCATCCCTGCGGGCTTCATCGACGGCGGCGGCGGAGGAAGAGGGCAAGCGCCGCCCCGACGACGATCGCCGGCACGAAGAGGATCGCGGAGAGGACGAGGACCGTCCTCCACGGCTGTTCCGCGTCGAGGCCGAACGCGAAGAGGCGGAGCTCGAGCCACACGGCCCCGGCGACGAGGAGGACGATGGCCGTGCTCGCGGCGACCAGCCGGCCGGTCCCCGGTGCGGGCCTCCCCGATTCCTCCATCGCCGCGCGCGCGATGCTAGCGCGCCGGAGCCTCGCTCCGTGCCGAGAGGATCTCGAGGGCGCGGGCGAGGGCGGGATCCCCCTCCCCGTGCCCCACCTCCTCCTCCGGCGGGATGCCGCTGCCCTCGAACAGCTTCCTTTCGGGCGTGAGGCCGCGCTGCGTCGGCACCCAGACCTTCACGCCGGGGAAGAGCTCGAACGGCTGCGGGTTGCCGGTCGCGCCGCGCGACCTGAGCCCGACGGTCGTCACGTTGTCGAGCGCGCCCGCCATCAGGAGGAACCACTCCGTCGAGCTCACGCAATAGGGGCCCTGGAGGACGACCACCGGCCGCGTGTCCGCCTTGCCAAGGGGCTCGAACCGCTTCTCGAACGGCTCGAGGAAGCCGTTGCCGGGGAGCGTCGGGTCGCGCGCCTGCGCGAGGCCGTAGAAGACCGGCTTCGTCGCGAACCTGCCCGCGATCCGCCGCGCGAGCAGCTCGTCGCCGCCGCCGTTCGCGCGCACGTCGAGGATGAGCGCCTTGCTGCCGGCGAGCTTGTCGAGCGCCTGCTCGACCTCCCCGAACCCCTCCTGCTTCCATGCGCCGACGAACGCGTAGCCGATCTCTCCCATGCGCCCGACGAGGTGCGGCGCCTTGTCGAGGAGGACTTCCGTCAGGCGCCCGCGGATCGATCTCGCGTTCCAGTTCGGCGGGCTCGGGTTGCCCTCGACCGTGTAAAGGGGCCCTTTCGGCGTCTCGATCCAGACGTGGAGGTCCTTCATCGGCGCGAGCATGCCCTTGAGCGCGGCGCCGATGTCGCCGTCGCCGAGATCGCCCGGCCGACCGTGCTCATCGAGGTAGGGATACGTGCGGTCGAGGTGGAGGCGGAGCGCGTCCGCCGCGGCCGCGCGGTCCTCGAAGGGCGCGACCGTCAGCCGCGCGTCGTCGAACCACGCGGTCCCCGACATCGAGGAGAAGAACCCGACTTTCGCCTTGGCCGTCCCCGGCGGCGCGAGCGCGTGGACGAAGAGGTCGACGCGCTCCCGGTCGTCGCGGAGGACCGCGCTCCCGAGGATCCCGAGCCGCTTCCCGGCCGCGTCGAGAAGGATCACGACCGCATTCGCGTTCCCGTACTGGCTCCCCTCGCGCCGGAGCCCCTTGCACCGCCCGGCGACCGTGAAGACCACGCGCGACCCCGCCGGGCAGTCGACCGTCTGCGACGCCATCGGCCAGAGCCGCGTCGCCGCGTCCGACGTGAACCGGATCTCCCCGCCGTCCACGTCGACCGCCGCCGCCGGCCCCTCGCCCGTCTGCGCGCCGGTCTCGAAGGTCCACCCCTTCGTCCCCTCCTCGAACGACGGGTTCGCGAGCTGTCCGAGGAGCAGGAGGAGGAGGCGCATCGCGTAGCATGGTAGCCCGATGCGCCTCTGGCAGGTCGACGCCTTCACCTCGGAGCCCTTCGCGGGCAACCCGGCCGCCGTCTGCCTCCTCGACGGCCCTCGCGACGACCGCTTCATGCAGCGGGTCGCCGCCGAGATGAACCTCTCGGAGACCGCGTTCCTGCTTCCCGAGGGGGACGCGTACCGCCTGCGATGGTTCACGCCGGCGGCGGAGGTCGATCTCTGCGGGCACGCCACGCTCGCGAGCGCGCACGTCCTGTTCACGATGCGGGGGGGGCCGGGGGGCGTGACGTTCCTCACCCGGAGCGGCAGGCTCGCGGCCGCGCGCCGCGGCGACCGGATCGAGCTCGACTTCCCCGCGCTCCCGCCGACGGAGGAGCCGCCGCCGCCGGGCCTCGTCGAGGCGCTCGGCGCAACACCCGTCTCGGCCCACCGGAGCCGCTTCGACCGCCTCCTCGAGCTCGCGTCCGAGGAGGCCGTGCGCGCCGTCGCGCCCGACTTCCGCGCGCTCGGGAAGGTGGAAACGCGCGGCGTGATCGTGACGGCGCGCGCCGATCGCCACGACTTCGTCTCGCGCTTCTTCGCGCCCGCGGTCGGCGTCGACGAGGATCCCGTCACCGGCTCCGCGCACTGCGTGCTCGCGCCCTTCTGGGCCTCGCGCCTCGGCAAGCGCGAGATGACCGGGTTCCAGGCCTCGCCGCGCGGCGGGGAGGTGCACGTGCGTCTCGACGGGGACCGCGTGCTCCTCGGCGGCCGCGCGGCGACCGTGTTCGAGGGGGAGCTCCTCGCGTGAGCCGCGACCTCGCCCCCTATCTCGACTGGCTCCGCAGCCACGGCGTCGCGTTCGACGTCGCGGGGGAACTCGCGCGTGACGACGACCACGTGGGCCCGCTCGTCGAGGGCGACGAGGAGATGCGCCCCGTCGAGCTCCCGGGCATCCCCCCCTTCGTCGAGCACAGGGATCCCGAGGCGGGCCTCGCCGCGGACCACGCGACGTTCTCGCTCGCGATGGCGCTCCTGCCGCGGATCGCACCGGGCACGCGCTTCTGGGACATCGGCTGCGGCACCGGCGTGCTCCCGGTCGCGGCCGGGCTCAAGGGCGCGAGCTCGATCGTCGCGACCGACGTGGACGAGCGCGCGATCGCGCTCGCGCGCCGCACCGCGGCCGACGCGAACGTGAGCATCCGCTTCAGCCACGGCGTCCTCCTCGAGGCCGTGCCGGCGCGGCTCGAGGCGGACCTCGTCGCCGCGAACCTGCCGCACAAGCCCTGCCCGCCGGGCGGCGACCTGCCGATTTCGCAGCGCGCGGGCGAGGACGGCGCCGACGTGCACTCGGCCTTCGCCGCGCAGGCGGCGGCGCGGCTCGCGCCCGGCGCGACGGTCGGCTTCTGGCTCCACTCGCTCCCGGACCCTCGCCTCCTCCGCGCCTACGCCGCGTTCGACCTCACGCTCGTCTCGTGGAAGCGCCGCTTCCTCCAGCCGGGAGAGTACGAGGACGTCCTCCCCTGGTTCCTCGACCGCGCCCGCCGCGGCCTGAGCTACATGGCGGAATCCTCCGGCCGCCGCTTCCTCGTGGGCGGCGTCTGGCTCGCGCGACGCCGATGATCCTCCTCGTGGTGAACGCCGACGACGCCGGCTTCGACCGCGCGACCGACGACGCGATCCTGCGCTCCGCGCGGATCGCGCGGAGCGCGAGCGTCGCGGTGAACGGCCCGACGGCCGCGGAGTTCGTCGCGCGCGCGCGCGGCATCGCGCTCGGGATCCACGTCAACCTCACCGAGGGGATGGCCGTCGCCGGGCCGCACAAGACGCTCACCGACGCGGAAGGCCGGTTCCGGGGCAAGGAGGATCTCTGGGCCCGTGCGCGCCGCGGCGAGATCGACCCGTTCGAGGCGAGGAGGGAGGTGAGGGCGCAGTGGGAGCGGGGGGAGGCGCTCGGCATCCGCGCGACGCACGTGGACGGCCACAACCACGTCCACGTGATCCCCGCGGTGCGCGAGGCGCTGCCGCGCCACTTGTATGTGCGCGTTCCGCTCGACCGTGCCCCCGCACCCCCCTTCCTTCACCTGCCGTGGGCGGCCGACGCGCGCGGCCCTCGCACGGACCGCTTCACCGGCTACCGCTTCGCCGCGGAGCCGACCATGGAGACCTTCCTCGAGAGCCTCGAGGGGCTCTCCGGCACCGTGGAGTTCATGGTCCACCCCGGCGCGCGCGCGGGCTCGGAGTTCGTCCGCTCCCCCGCCCGCGACCGCGAGACGGAGGTGCTCTCCTCGCCCGCGCTCGCGGACGAACTCGTTCGCCGCGGCGTGCGCGTGGTCTCCTTCGCGGATCTTCCGTGCGCGTAGCCATCGTCACGAGCGCGGAGCCGGGACGAGGCAACCGCACCACGGTCGACCGCTGGATCGAGTTCGTCCGCGGCTTCGAGATCGAGGTCGTCGCGCCCGGCGCGGAGCCGGCGCATCGGCCCGACGTCGTGGACGGCTACCATGCGCTGCACGGCGGGCCGTGGGCGCTCGAGCTCGCGCGGCGCTTCCGCGTGCCGCTCGTCGTCAGCCTCGGAGGCACCGACCTCTTCGCGCCGGGCGTCGAGCCCGTGATCCTCGCGGCGGATTGCGTCACGGGCGCGTTCCGGGAGTTCGGCGAGCGGCTGCGGGAGCGCCTCGGCCGCGCGGTGCCGTATGCGGTGGTCCCGCGGGGCGTCCGGGTCCCCGGGGACCTCCCGCCTCGCGCGTCCAGGGGGCGCGTGCTCCTGCCCGCGGGGCTCCGCCCGGTGAAGGACGTGCTCACGGCGATCGACCTTCTCGAGCGGCTGCGCGCGCGCGGACTGCCGCTCGCGCTCCGGATCCTCGGGCCGCCGCTGGATCAGGCGTACGCGGCGAAGGTGCGCTCGCGGGCGGGCCCCTTCGTGGCCGTCGGCGAGGCGGCGCCCCTAGACATGCGCGAGGCGTACCTCGACGCGGACGTGGTCTGGAACACCTCGCTCCACGAGGGCGGGTCGAACGCGCTGCTCGAGGCGGTCGCGCACGGCTGCGCGATCTTCGCGCGCGACGTGCCGGGCAACCGCGAGCTGCTCCGCGAGGAGGGGGCTCAAGGAGCGCTCTTCGATCCAAGGGACACGGATGGCGCGGAGGCGTTTCACCGGGCGCTCCTCGCGGAGACGCCGGCGGCGCGCCTCGCGCGCATCGCGGCCGGCCACTCCTGGCTGCGCCGCCTCCACGATCCCCGCTCCGAAGCCGCCGCCCTCGAAAAAGTCTGGGCAACGGTTGACCTGCAAGGCCGTCCCAACTCGTAGCGGCAGGCGGAGATGGGGCCGTCAGGGTGCGCCAGCGCTGGCGCACGACCGTCAGGTTTTCGTACGCTCTACCTGTTGCGCGCCCTCACTCTCCTGCTGCTCGCCCTGCCGGCGGACGCCGGCGACCTTCCCGCCGCCCTCCGGCGCGCCGACCGGGACGCGGCGCGCAGGATCCTCTCGCTCGCGCAGCGGGCGGAGTCGGACGGGCAGCGCGCTGTCGCGGCCGCGCTCTTCGCGCGCGTGATCGAGCTCGAGCCGAGGGAGGCGTCGGCGCGGGTGCGCCTCGGCTACAAGCTCGTCCTCGACGGATGGCAGCGCGCACCCGAGCAGGAGGCCGAGGTGAAGGGCCGCACCGACGCGGACGCGGCCCGCGCGAGGCAGCTCCGCTCGCAGTGGGCGCAGGTCGAGGAGCGGCGGACGAAGGAGATCATCGAGGCGTGCGCGAAGGAGGGCACGCCCGAGGAGCGCCGGAGGATCCTCGGGCCCATGCTCGAGAAGGCGCCCGACCGGGTGGACCTCCACGAGGCGCTCGGCCACGTCCGGGTCGGCGCGCACTGGGTCGTGCCCGAGCTCGCGGCCGCCGCGCGGCTCCTTCCGCTCCGGCAGCAGGCGTGGAGGAGCCACGCGAAGGACCCGGTCGCGGTCGAGCCGAGCGCGTTCGCGCTCGCGCTGCCGGGCGCGCAGGCGCCGCTCCGGTTCCGGCGCGCGGCCGGTTGCGAGGTGGCGTCGGCGCCCGATCTCGGGGACGCCCCGGCGGAGGTCGTGGCGCGCGTGCGCGCGTTCCTCCGCTTCCTGCTCGGCGAGGAGGCGGAGCTGTGGACGCCGCCGCCGCTCGTCTTCCTCGGCGCCAAGGAGTACGAGGCGACAGTGCGCGCGCTCCACCCGAAGGAGGAGGAGTTCGCCCTCTACCACCGGTACGAGAACTACGAGCACCGGGACTTCTACGCGATCCGCGTCTACGGCGAGGCCGACGCCAAGGAGCGGTACGCGCACGGAGCCGGATACATGACGATGTACGGCCTCGCCTCGAAGGGCGACGAGCGCGCGCACGCCTGGCTTCTCGAGGGGTTCGGCTACCTCGTGAGCCTCGAGCTCTTCGACGCGGGCAACCTCTCCTACGCCTCGATCTCCGAGTCCCAGGCGAAGGCGCGCGGCGGCGCGGCGCCGCCGGCGGCGCGCACGCGCGACGCGTGCCTTGCGTGGGTCGAGGGTGAGATGCGCGCGGGCCGCGGCGACACGCTCGAGGAGATTTTCGCGAAGTCGCTCAACGACCTCGACCTCTGCGCGTCGCTCCAGGCGTGCTCGTTCCTGCGGTTCCTCTTCCTCTACGACCCGGAAGCCGCCAAGCGCTTCCCCGCGGCGCTCCGCGACGCGAAGGGCGGGACGCAGGTCGAGCGCACCAACGCTGCGCTCGCGGCCGCCTTCGGAAAGGGCGTTGCCGACCTCGACGCGCTCTGGCGCGCCTTCCCGCGAAGCGGCGGCTGACCACGCGCTCCCCGACCGGCTCCGCGCCGCCGCTCAGCGGTCCAGCCCGAATCTGGTCACGACCACGGCAGCGAAGCGACGCAGGTCGCCGAGGTGTGTTTTCACGTCGATCACGCCCTTGTCCAGCTCCGTCTAACGGTTCACGAAGATGTTCCGGCCATCTTCCGGAGCTGGTCGGCGAGACCGGATTCGATCACCCCCCGCTTCTCCAGCAGCGTGAAAGACTCCGCCAACGTCGCCGGGACCCCATAACCCTCGCTCGACACGGTGTGGGAGGCGAGCTCGAGGCACGCCTGCGTCGCGGCGAACAGATTCAGATGGGTCATCTCCTCGATCTCGAGGGGCAGCAGGCCGGGGCGGCCCTTGCGCACCTCTTCCACGCGCGCCACGTGGCGCGCGATGGCGGCGACTTTCGCCTTCGCGACGTCAGGCGTGACCACGGAGCCTCGCGATGGCGGCGCGCATGATCGGCGCGCGGAATCGCCTCACGTCCTCGTAGCGCCCGATGAGCTCGGCGACGAACCGCACCCGGCGATCCGGTGTCCTCTCGTGGATCAACCGTCCGCTCCGGACCACCTCGAAGGCGAGCATCGGAGAGACGGCCTCGAGGTCCACGAGGTCCACCTCCCGTCCGACGGCCGCCGCGATGCCCGCGCGAGCCCGGAGCAGGGACTCGGGATCCGGCGTCGTCCGGAACAGGGCGCCGAGGTCCGCGTCCGAGTCCTTCCTCGCCGCCCCGCGTGAGAGGGACCCGAAGACCCACAACGCCTCAAGCCCGAGCGGCTCGAGGATGCGCACGATGGCAGCCGTGTCGAGCTCGTTCCGATGATGGCACCGCGCCCCGCCGCTACGCGAACGCGAACGCGCCGTAGCCGACGACCTCGGAGCGCGGCCCGGCGGTGTCGCCCGAGTTGCGGAGGTCGAGCGTCGTCGCGCGGAGTCCCTTCCGCCGCGCCATCTCGAGCAGCCCGCCGATCGCGCGGCACCCGCACGCGTCCTCGGGCCCCACGTCCGCGGGCCGCAGCCGCTCGATCGCGTCCGCCGTCTCGCGGTCGAGCCGCCGCGCGGTCTCGTAGTCGTGGTAGTGCGAGAGGTCCGAGCTCACGACGACGAACGTCTCGGGCCCGTCCCAGACCACCTCCAGCGCATCGGCCACCTCCTCGGGCGCGGCGTCGCCGACCACGAGCGGCACGAGCCGGAAGTCGGGAAGCACGATCTGGAGGAACGGGATGTGGACCTCGAGCGAGTGCTCGCCGCGATGCGCCGCGTCGAGCCGCTGCACCTGCGGCAGCCCGAGCAGCCGCGCGATCGCGTCGGTGTCCACCGGCACGCGGCCGAGCGGCGTCGCGAACCACTCCGCGCCGTGCGTCGCGAGCCCCGCGAGCGGGTAGCGGTGCGCCGGGCCGAGGAGCACGACGCGGTTCCCCCGCGCCCCCTCCCATCGCCGGTAGCCGGCGCCGGCGACCGGCCCCGAGTAGACGTATCCCGCGTGCGGCACGATCAGCGCCTTCGGCGGCGGCCCCGTGCCGTCGCCCAGGTATCCGCGCACGGCCACGCGAAGCTTCAGCGGATCCGCCGGGTAGAAGCTCCCCGCGACGCACGCCTCGCGCACGCTCACAACTTCACCGGCATGCGTCGCGAGCCCCAGCGGCCGGGCTCCTCCTCGAATACGCCGGCGCACGGCGTCCCGCACGACGTGCAGCGCCCCTCCCGGAGGCGCCACTCCGTGAGGTCGTAGCCGCGGCGGCCGATCACGACGGCGCCGCAGCCGTGGCAGTAGGTCGACTGGCCCTCCGGGTCGTGGACGTTCCCCGTGTAGACGTAGCGGAGGCCGTTCCCGAGCGCGATCTTCCTTGCCCGTGTCAGGGTGTGGGCGGGCGTGGGGGGGGTGTCCATCATCCGCCAGTCGGGGTGGAACGCGGTGAAGTGGAGCGGGACGTCCGGCCCGAGGTCCTCGCGCACGAAGCGCGAGAGCGCGTCGATCTCCTCGTCCCCATCGTTCTGGCCGGGGATCAGGAGCGTCGTGATCTCGAACCAGACCTTCGTCTCGCGCTTCAGGTAGCGGAGCGTGTCCTTCACGGGCTCGAGATGCCCCGCGCAGATCTCCCGGTAGAAGCGCTCCGTGAACGCCTTCAGGTCCACGTTCGCCGCGTCCATGTGCCGGTAGAACTCGGCGCGCGGCTCCGGACAGACCTCGCCCGCCGTCACGGCGACCGTCCGGATCCCGAGCGCCGCGCACTCCTTCGCGGTGTCGATCGCGTACTCGTGGAAGATCACCGGGTCGTTGTAGGTGAAGGCGACGCTCCGGCAGTGGAGCGTCTGCGCTGCCTCGGCGATCCGGCGCGGCGAGGCCTCGTCCGCGAGCGTGTCCGTCTCCTTCGACTTCGAGATGTCCCAGTTCTGGCAGAACTTGCAGCCGAGGTTGCAGCCCGCGGTGCCGAAGGAGAGCACCGGCGTGCCGGGGAGGAAGTGCGAGAGCGGCTTCTTCTCGATCGGGTCGACGCAGAAGCCGCTCGACCGGCCGTAGGTGTGAAGGACGATCTCCCCCCCCTCGGCGCCGCGCACGAAGCAGAAGCCGCGCTGCCCCTCGTGGAGCCGGCAGAAGCGCGGGCAGAGATCGCACTGGACCCGTCCGTCCTCCAGACGGTGCCAGTACTTCGTCGGGTGGATATGCCGTGCGAGCGTCGGCACGCCCGCATTATCCGCAAGTTCCGCGCCGTGCCCCCGGACCCCCCTCCCTTCGCCCCTCCGGGGAAGTTTCCGCGCGGGTCTGGGCTATGCTCCACAAAATGTCGATCCGACCCGTCCGCCGCCTTGTGACCGCGAAGCCGACCCTCGAGGGCGCGGGAGTCCGCCTGCGCCGCGCGTTCGGCTTCGGCGCCACGGCCGATTTCGACCCGTTCCTCCTGCTCGACGACTTCCGGAGCGAGCGGCCGGAGGACTACCTCCGGGGGTTCCCGTGGCACCCGCACAGGGGGATCGAGACGATCACGTACGTGCTCGCGGGGACGGTCGAGCACGGCGACAGCCTCGGCAACAAGGGCGCGATCGCTCCGGGCGACGTGCAGTGGATGACCGCGGGCAGGGGCATCATCCACCAGGAGATGCCGAAGGGCGACGCTTCGGGTCGCATGCACGGCTTCCAGCTCTGGGCGAACCTGCCGGCCGCGCTCAAGATGACCGACCCGCGCTACCAGGAGGTGAAGGCCGCGGAGATCCCCGTCGTGACGGACGACGACGGCACGGTCGTGCGTCTCGTCTGCGGGGAGTTCGGGGGGGTGCGGGGGCCGGTGGACGGGATCGCGGCGGACCCGACGTACCTCGATGTCTCGGTGCCGGCGGGGAAGCGGAAGACGCTCAAGGTCGCGACCGGGCGGAACGCGTTCGCCTACGTGTTCGAGGGCGCGGGCGCGTTCCGCGACGCGTCGCCGCCGCGCGCCGCGCCGACCGACGGCGTGGGCGGGCCGGCGCCCGCGGCGGAGAACCGCACGCTCGTGCTCTTCGACAGGGGCGACGAGGTGACGGTCGAGGCGGGCGAGGAGGGCGTCCGCTTCCTGCTCGTCTCGGGCGAGCCGCTGAAGGAGCCCGTCGCGTGGCACGGCCCGATCGTGATGAACACGGAGGCGGAGCTGCGCCGGGCGTTCCGGGAGCTCGAGGACGGGACGTTCCTCGCGTAGCCGAACCGGGCGCGCGAAAGAAAGAGGGCCGGCCCGAAGGCCGGCCCCCGTACGTTCTTGTGGCCGGGTCGCCCTATCGACCTACTCGCACTCGCTGCAGACGACGGCGTGCGCGACGATCCAGATCCCGCCGCCGGTGTCCTCGACGTCCTCGACCGTCGTCGTGTACGTGGTGTTGTCATCGAACTCGGAGTCGATGATGCCGTACTGGCCCGGGGCGATCGTGTCCGGCGCGTCATCGCCGACGTACACGTGGACCTCCTTGAGGCATCCGACGTCGAGGTTGTAGGTGACGGTCACGGCGTCCGTAGTACCGTCCCACACGACCGTGAGCGTCCCGACCTCCATCCCGTTGCCCGTCTTGTTGAGGCCCGCGCCGGCCCAGATGGTCGAGGAGTAGGTGCCCGGCTCCGTCATGTTGATCGCCCAGCCCCAGCGGTTCTTCGTGAGCTTGAGCGAAGGGAGCCCGTCCGGGTTGGACTTCTTGTCGGTCGTCCACACGTGCGTGCCGTAGCCGTACGCCGTCTCGCAGAACGACACCGGCGTATCGAAATCGCAGCAGACCGTGTACGCTCCGTAGAACCACCAGCGGGAGCCGCTTCCCTCCGTGTCACCGCCGAAGGCCGTCTCGTGCTCCGGGTCCGTGTCAAGATCGTCATCGTCCGGCAGCGTCACCTCCGCGTGCGTCACGACGTAGAGAATCGTGTTGCAGGCCTCCGTGACGTTCGTGATCCCGATCTCGGCGAGCGGTACCGTGAAGTTCCAGCACGTCGCTCCGTTCGTGTCTTCACAGCGGCCGCCCGTCGCGCTGCAGAACTGGCCCGGGACCGGGGTGCCCTGGGAGTTCGCCGGCACGTTGGCGAGGGTGTCGCCCATCCACAGGTGCAGCGTGCCGAAACTCGCGCCTTCGTAGTCGAGGGTGTAGTTCACGTAGACGTTCGTCCCGTCGTTGCAGACCGTGACCGACCCGACATCGATCGTCTGGCCCGCCCAGAGGGTCCACGTCGTGCTTCCGCACGTGTCCGTGCCGCACGGAGTGCTGCCGCTTTCCGAGCAGTCCTCGCCGAACCCGCGGCCGCCGCCGACGAGCAGGACGAGCGCCGCCATCGCGAGGATGCGGCGCACGCCGATCCTCCACATGTTCACGTTGCCTTCGCGCATCTGGCTCTCTCCTCAACGAGTAAATGCCCGTTCCACCGAAGCGGAATCCTAGAACGACGCATCTCGCGGGTCCAGCGAGGGCGGCGAAAGAAACACTAACAAAGCCGCCGCCACCGAGTTTGTCCGGATTTCGGCGATAGGCATCTTCCTCGGGTGAGAATCCGCAGCGGTGCGGCAACGCGTTCGCAAGAGAGGTGCAGCGTTGGTGGATGTCGTTGCGAGTGCGGAAACTCGCGCACGACCGGTAGATATCCTTGCGCGGGATTGCCCGGTCTTGTCGGGAGGTCGATCGTGCGTCTGAAAGTCGCGGCTCTTCTCGGAATCGCCGTTCTCCTCGCGTCGTATGCGTACTTTTCCCCGCCCCGCGACAAGGACTCGGAGGCCGAGCCACGGCTCGAAACAGCCCCGAAGCCGGCTCGCGAGGCCGAAACCGCCACGCGGCGCGGGCTCGTCGTGCGAGAGAACCCGATCGTCCTCGGAAGAGCGTTCGACGACGACGTGGTTCCGGTCGTGATCGGCCTCCGCAATACGGGTTCTCGCGTGGTGCGGATTAACAGGGTTGCCGGTAGTTGCGGATGCATGCGCGCGGGGCCCGCACCGGCGAGCCTCGCACCAGGCGAGGAAGCGGAGATCAGGTTCACGCTGAAGCTCGCGGGCCTCTCGGGCAGGATCTCGAAGACGGTGCGAGTCTCGTCCGACGACGCGACGAAGCCCGAGCTTCGCGTGCGGATCGAGGCCGAGGTCTCGCCGCGCCTCGTCGTGAAGCCGCGCCACGCCGTCGTCCCGGTCGCGGAGGCCGGAGCCGAGAGGACGGTCGATCTCATCGTGGACAGCGGCTCGGGCGAGTCGCTCGCCGGCCTGACGGCCGTCTCGAGCGTCCCCGGCGTGGCCGTGACCACGACCGTCGAAGGCGCGTCGGCCCGCCTCCATGTCTCGGTGCCGCCGGAGATCCCGCGCGCCAGCGGGACGATCACGCTCAGGTTGGGGAAGCACGAGAAGGTCCTAGGCCTGACCGACGCTTCCGCTGGCGGCAGGGGCCTCGCGGCCCGGCCGGGCCGGAACCCTCGGGCCGCCGACCCCCGGGATGCGGCCGAGACCCTCGACGTCGTCTTCACCGGAGGGGACCGCGGACAGATGGAGCCGTGCGGATGCACGGGGGGCATGCTCGGCGGACTCTCGCGTCGCCATGCGCGGATCCAGGCGTTCCTCGGGCCGGGCGTCCCCTTCGTCGTCCTGTCCGGCGGGGGGCTCGTCACCGGCGGCGACGAGTACGACAGGCTCCGGTTCGATGCGATCGTCGAGGCGCTCGGGCTCATGGGCTTCGCCGCGATCGCCCCCACGCGTCGCGAGATCGCGCTCGGCGCCGGTGCCAACGCTGCGCCGGGCCAGGCGACACCGTCGTTCGTGGCGACCGACGTGGACGCCGCTTCCGCCGAAGGCAAGGGCCTCGTCGGCGAGCTGCGGCTCGACGCCGGCGAGGGCCTCCTCTACGTCTGCGGCATCGCCGGCCCGGGCGAGGACGGCGAGCCCTATCCCGACCCGAGGAACGCGCTGCGCAAGCTGCGGGAGGATCTCTCGGAGTACGTCCCGATCGTGATCCTCGCGAACGTCGGCGAGGACGTGGCCCGAGACCTGGCGCGGAGCGCGGGAAGACCCACGCTCGTCCTCTACGCGAGCGGCGTGACCGACCCGGGCGCCGAGGACGTGGAAGAGGGGCCTCTGGCCTTCGCTCCGTTCCCCGCCGAGGGGAAGTATGTCGGGCTCGCGCGGCTCAAGGGCAGGCCCGGGTACGGGACGTGGTCCGTCGAGTACCGTCCCGTGGAGTCCGAGCTGCCCGAGGACGAGGCCGTCGTGGAGCTGCGGAAGGCGCACCTCGGGAAGCTGCGCGCGGCGGACCTCGTCGGCAAGTGCGCGGGAAACCCGCGGTTCACCCCGCACGCGCTCTCCGGCGAGGCGCCGCCGCCGGCGTCGGAGGAGGCTGACCGGTTCGCGGGCAGCGCCTCGTGCGCGGAGTGCCACGAGGAGGAGTCGCGCTCCTGGGCCGGATCACGCCACGCCCGCGCGATGGAGAGCCTCAGAAAGACCGGCGACGACGCCGACCCGGGCTGCGTCGCCTGCCACGCGGTTGGCTACGGCACCGGAAAGGGCTTCGCGGGCGAGAGGGCAACGCCGCACTTCGCGCACGTCGGCTGCGAGTCGTGCCACGGGCCCCGCGGGCTCCACGTGGACCGCTGGTCCGACCCGGACAGGAAGAAGGGCGAGAGCGAATCGCCGAAGGGGCATCTGGCGTGCCTCGCATGCCACGACGGCAAGCACGATCCGGACTTCGACTTCGAGACCTACTGGCCGCGCATCGCGCACGGCGCCGCGAAGTAGCGTCACACCGAGAAGTACCGCGCGTCCGGGTGGTGGAGCACGAGCGCCGAGACCGACGCCTCGGGGTCCATCATGTGGCCCTCGGTCAGTTCCACCCCGATCTCCGCCGGGTCGATCAGCCGCCACAAGACCTCCTGCATCGCGAGGTCCGGGCACGCCGGGTAGCCGAAGCTGTACCGCTTCCCGCGGTACTTCGCGCGGAACCGCTCGAGCATCGGCAGGTCCGGCGGATCCGGGAAACCCCAGAGCCCCCGCAGCTTCGTGTGCAGCCACTCCGCCGCCGCCTCCGCCGTCTCGATCGCGAGCGCCTGCACCGCGTGGCTCCGCACGAACTCGCCGCGCTCCTTCCACCGCTCCGCCCGCTCGCGCACCCCCTCGCCCGCCGTCACCGCGAAGAGGCACATCACGTCCTCCTCGCCCACGAAGTCCGCGAGGCACAGCCGCTCGCCCGTCGCCTGCCGCGGGAACGTCAGCGACTCGCCGTCCAGCAGCACCGTGTCGCCGTCCGCCCGCACCCGGAAGAACCGCCACACCGCGCGCGCGACCATCCAGCCCCGCGCGTCGGCCTTCGCCTCCTCGACCACGTCGCGGAGCATCAACGCCTTCTCGTCGCCCTTCGCGAGCAGCTCATCGAACCTCCCCTTGAGCCCGAGATGGCGCCCGTAGAGCATCAGCGGGTTGATGAAGCGCCACACCTCCTCCAAGGGCAGCCTCATCACGTGCCGGTCGAGGTCAGGGGGCTCCGGGGGCAGGACGCGCGCGACCCTCGACGGCGCGGCGGCCGCCACGGCCGGCGCCGCTTCCTCCTCCGCCGGGTACTTCGCCGACTCGTCGCGCACGAGCCGCTCGAGCGCCGGCCGCGCCTCGGGGTCGCGGAGCCGGTTCGCGAGGTCGAGCCCGTCCATCGCGTCCTTCGCGTAGAGCGTCATCCCCTTGTACCTGGGAGCGATCCGCCGCCGCGTGAACGCGCGCGTGAGCGCGGCGCCGCCGACGAGCAGCGGCGGGCACTTCCCGTGGACCGAGAGCTCCTCCGCGGTCACGACCATCTGCTGAGCGGACTTCACGAGGAGCCCCGAGAGGCCGACGATGTCCGGCTCGTGCTTCGCGATCGCCTCGACGAGATCGTGCGGCGGCACCTTGATCCCCAAGTTCACGACCTTGTAGCCGTTGTTGGAAAGGATGATGTCCACGAGGTTCTTCCCGATGTCGTGGACGTCGCCCTTGACCGTCGCGAGGATCACGGTCCCCCGGGCCCCCCCCTCTTCCTTCTCCATGAACTTCTCGAGATGCGAGACCGCCGCCTTCATCGCCTCGGCGGACTGCAGCACCTCGGCGACGATCAGCTGGTTGTCGTTGAAGAGCCTGCCGACCTCGTCCATGCCCTTCATCAAGGGGCCGTTGATGATGTCGAGCGGCTTCATGCCCTCGGCGCGCTTGCTGTCGAGCGCCTCGACAAGCCCCTCCTTCGTCCCCTCCACGATGCAGCGCGCGAGGATCCCGTCGGGGCCGAGGGACTCCGCCGGCGGCGCCGCGGCGCGCGCGGCGCGGAAGTGGTCCGTGAACCGCGCCAGCGCCGCGTCGCTCGTCTCGTAGAGGACCTCCTCCGCGAGGCGTCGCTCGGCTTCGTCGAGCGACGCGTACCGCTCGAGCTTCTCCGCGTTCACGATCGCGAGGTCGAGGCCCGCCTTCGTGCAGTCGTGGAGGAACACGGTGTTCACGACCTCGCGCCCGGCCGCGGGGAGGCCGAATGAGACGTTCGACACGCCGAGGATCGTCTTCGCCTTGAGCTTCTCCTTGATGAGCCGGATCCCCTCGACCGTCTCGCGCGCGGAGCCGAGGTAGGTCGTGTCGCCCGTGCCGCAGGGGAACACGAGCGCGTCGAAGAGGATGTCGCTCGGGTCGACGCCGAACTCCCCCGTGAGGATCCCGAACGAACGCTCCGCGACCTCGAGCTTCCGCTGCCGCGTGACCGCCATCCCCTTCTCGTCGATGCAGCCGACGACGAGCGCCGCGCCGAACTTCCGCGCGAGCGGCACCACGCGCTCGAACCGCTCGAGCCCGTCCTCGAGGTTGACCGAGTTGAGGATCGCCTTGCCCTGGCACCAGGTGAGCGACTCCGCGATCACGTCCGCGTCCGTCGAGTCGATCATCAGCGGCGCCTTGACCATGCGCGTGACGCGAGCGAGGAACGCGCGCATGTCGGCCTTCTCGTCGCGGTCCGGGTCCTGGAGGCAGACGTCGATCACCTGCGCGCCGCCCTTCACCTGCTTCCGCGCGATCTCGGCCGCCTCCTCGAAGCCGCCCTCGGCGACGAGGCGCTTGAACTTGCGGCTGCCGAGCACGTTCGTGCGCTCGCCGACGAGCAGCGGGCGGTTCGTCTCCTCCGCCTCGACCGTCTCGAGGCCGCTGAAGAGCGTCCGCCGGTAGGACGCCGGCATGCGCGGCCGCTTGCCGGCGACCATCCGCGCGAGCGCCGCGATGTGCCCGGGCGTCGTGCCGCAGCAGCCGCCGACGACGTTCACCCAGCCCTCGTCGACGAAGCGCTCGAGGATCCTCGCGATCGTCTCGGGCGTCTCGAGGTAGCAGCCGTTCTCGTCCGGGAGCCCCGCGTTCGGGACGCACGCGACGAAGGTCTTGCAGAGCTCCGAGATCGTGCGGATGTGGTCGGTCATGAAGTCGGGGCCGGTCGCGCAGTTGAGCCCCAAGTAGAGGAGGTCCGCATGCTGAAGGCTCACGGCGAGCGCGTCGGCGGTCTGGCCGGCGAGCATCGTGCCCGTCGCCTCGATCGTGCCGCTCACGGCGACCGGGACCTCCCGTCCTCCCCTCGCGCTCCCCTCTCTTGCCCCCAGGAGCGCGGCCTTGATGTTCCTCGTGTCCTGCGCGGTTTCGATGAGCAGGTAGTCCACGCCGCCTTCCACGAGCGCCTGCGCCTGCGCGGCGAACGTCGTGACGAGCTCCTCGAACGTGACGCCGCCGGTCACCGAGATGGCCTTCGTCGTCGGGCCCATCGAGCCCGCGACGAAGCGCGGCTTCGCCGCGGTCGCGTACGCGTCGGCGAGCCTCCGCGCGAGCCGGGCGCCGGCGAGCGTGATCTCCCGCGCGCGCTCCGCGAGGGCGTACTCCGCGAGGACGAGCGGTGTCGAGCCGAAGGTGTTCGTCTCGAGGATGTCCGCGCCCGCCTCGAGGTATCCCTTGTGGATCGCCTCGATCACGTCGGGGCGCGTGAGGTTCAGGTGCTCGTTGCACCCCTCGTACTCGGGGCCGCCGAAGTCCTTCGCGGAGAGGTTCCGCGCCTGGATCTCGGTGCCCATCGCCCCGTCGAGGACGAGGACGCGCTGCCGGAGGAGTTCCTTGAGGCTCATCGGCGCCGGTTGCGGGGGGGCTCCGGGGGACCGGGCCTCCTCGCGTGGAGGGTCAAGATCTCGAAGTGCGGCGGTCGCCGCTCGACCGACGTGACTTCGCAGAGGTCGATCTCGAGCGCCGCGAACATGCGGCGGAGCTGCGGCGGCTCGAAGCCCATCTGCACGTGGCTGTAGCGGGCCGCCACGTCCCTGTGCGCGTGGCGCTTGAGGGTCACCGCGACGAGGTTCCCTCCCGGCGCGAGCACGCGGCACGCCTCCGCCGCGACGGCCTCGGGACGGGTCGCGTAGTCGAGGCACGCGAGGAGCAGCACGTGGTCGAAGCTCCCGCCGGCGAAGGGGAGCGCGTGCATGTCGCCGCGGCAGAAGGAGAGATGTACGAGCCGGCGCTTGCCCGCCGCGAGGACCGTCGCGCTCGCGTCGAGGCAGGTGACGGACTCCGCGCGCGGCGCGATCAGCTCGGAGATCGCGCAGTCGCCGGACGCGACGTCGAGCACGCGCCCGAGCCGCGCGAGGCCGAGGAGACCTCGCAGCGCCGCCTCCCACGTGCGGCCGGGGGAGTAGTGGCGCTCCATCTGCCCCGCGACCGCGTCCGCCCACGCGCCGCCGCGCTCGCGGAGGAGCGCCTCGAGCCGCTGCCGGTCGAGCGAGAGGACCGGGTCCTTCGCGTCGCTCTTGAGCAGCTCCCAGAGAGCGCGGGCCTCCGCCGGCATGTCGCCGTTGCGGAGCGCATGGAAGCTCTTGCTCCCCGCGCGGCGGTCGCGGACGAGGCCCGCCTCGCGGAGCTTCGCGAGATGCGTCGAGACCCGCGACTGCGCGACGCGCGTCACGTGCGTGAGCTCGGCGACCGTCAGCTCCTCGCGCTCCAGGAGATGAAGCAGCCTCACCCGCGTCGGGTCCGCGAAGAGCCTCACGAGATCGGTCTGGTCCGCGAGCTTCATCCTTTGATCCGGATAGAAAGATATCATGGTCATCGACCGCAGCAAGGCGGGACGTAAGTCCTTCCCCGAGAATAGGATAGGCGCGTGCCTTTCCCGGACCAGCCCCGCCATCCCTTCACTCCCGAGGAGGTCGCGCGCGTTCCCGAGGGGAAGCGCGGGGTCTATGGCCTCTTCAACGACCTCGGCTGCGTCTTTGTCGGCAAGGGGAACCTGCGCGAGCGCCTGCTGCTCCACCTGAAGCCCGGCTACACGGAGGAGGCGCGGTGCATCAGGAAGCTCGCGCCGACCTACTTCCTTCTCGAGGAGACGGAGAACTTCGTGGTGCGGCACATGGGGCTCGCGGTCGAGTACGCCCCCCGGTGCCGCAGCTGACCGGGCCGGACCGCCGCGGCTGCCCCTGTCCCGGCGGCCCTGCGCGGGGCGCCTACTTCGAGCGGGCGCGGGCGAGGAGCGGCTCGGCGCGGCTGACGGGCACGCCGAAGTTCGCGCCCGAGAACGCCTTCAGGATCCCGTAGTTCACCGCGACCACGCGGCCCTCGAGATCGACGAGCGGCCCGCCCGATCCGCCGACCGCCGTCGGCGCGTCGAAGAGGATCTTGTCCTCGAGCACGTCGCCGATGTGGCCCTGCGTCGGCAGCGGTCGCACGAGCCCCTTGATCGCGAGGGCGTCGAGGATCTGGCTCGCGTCCGTGCCCGATCCGCCGCTCACCTTCACCGCGAGATCCTCCTCGCCGCGGGCGAGGAGCGCGTCGAGCCCCGAGGGGTAGCCCAAAAGGACGACCTTCTCGCCCGCGACGATCGAGCCCTTGGGCGCGAGCGGGAGCGGCTTCGGCATCCCCTCGAACGGCTCGAATCGCAGCGCCGCGAGGTCCGCGTCCGCCGACACGAGGATCTTCCCGAGGTCGAAGTCCACGGGCGCCTTCCGCCCCGGGAAGTAGGCCCGGAGGTGCACGAATCGCGGCTGGTAGCCGTCCTCGATGAGCGGGTCCGCCGACTCGTTCTTCCACCACGGCTGCGCGATGTGGCGGTTCGTGAGCACGATCCCCTGCGGATCCACCACGAACCCCGTCCCCGTGTACTCGACGAGGAAGAGGACGCCCTTTCCGGCGAGCGTCAGGGGCACCTTGTCGCCCTCGATCTGGATGTCCTTCAGGAGGTCCGGCTCGGCTTCGCGCAGGAACCGCCACTTGCCGTCGGCGTCCTTCCGCGCGAAGCCGTAGGCGCCCTGGATCAGGCAGACGCTCCCCGCGTGCGCCTCGATGATGCGGGCGGCCGCGGCGTCGCGCTCCTCGATCCGCTGGATCGCGTCCTGCCACGCCTTCAGCTCCGGCCGCCGCTCGAGCGAGGCGTCGATCTCCGTGCCGACGCGCTCGAGCACGTTCGTGCCCATCTCCTGCATCGCGCGCCGCACCTCGCCGATCCGCGTCTCGACCTCGCCCTTGTCCGCCATGCGGTCCTCGAGATCGCGGATCTCGTCGCGGAGCGTGGCGAGGCGGTCGAGCTGCGTGCGCTCCTGCGCCGCCCGGAGGCTGTCCTGCCGCATGCGCTCGCCGGCGAGCCGCTCCGCCATCTGGTCCCGCGGCCGCGGGCGTGCCGCGAAGTAGGCGCCGCCCACGACGATCGCGAGGAAGACGCACGTGAGCACGGCGCCCGCGCGCCCGTGGAAGAGGCGCGAGGGGCCGAACGGAGGCTGCGCCGCGTGCTTCGGGAACCGGACGCGGAGGCGCACGCCGTCGCCGAGCTCGAGGACGTCGCCGTCGTTCAGCGCGGCATCGCTCGCGGGATAGCCGTTGAGGAGGAGCCTCCCCTGCGGCCGGACCTGCGCGGCCCCCTCGTCGAGGACGAGCACCGCGTGGAGGGGCAGGATCCCCGGGAGGGGGAGCTTCACCTCCGTGTTGTCCGCCGCCCCGACCCGGACGACCGGCCCGTCGAGGGTCCAAATGGCTCCCGAACCGTCGAGCTGCGAGACCTCGATGCGCACGCACCCCTATCGGCAGAACGCCCCCGGTCCCCCCAACGATCGCCCTGCCGTGAAGCGCGGCCCCGGCGCCGGCATTCCCGCGCCGGATCGCGCCAAAAAGCGCAGGAAACGCCGATCCGCAGGTCGGGAAAGGCTGTGTGTCATCGCGAGACGCTAAGGCCCCGCCGCTGCCCCGGATCGGCACGAAAACCGGACCCAAGTCATTCTGCGACAGCGGTTTGCGGCCGCCCTCTCGCCCCCGACGGAACGAGCCGTACTCTTAGACTGAGGTGGGGGCTCTGGGGAGGGTGTTCATGGAGGGGGTCGACATGTTCCTTATCTCGTGGCGCCGTGCCGGCGCACTTCTCCCGTTCCTCGTCCTTGCGGCCTGCGGTGGCGGCGGCGGTGGGGGTGGCGGCGGGACCGCGACCTTCACGGTCACCGCGCTCAACCCCGCCGTCTCCGTCGACCTGGCCGGCGGCGACCTCATCACGATCACCGGGACGAACTTCCTGACCGCCGCGGTGGACGTCATCACCTTCGGCGGCATCCCCGGGACGAACCGGATCCTCGTGAGCGAGACCGAGCTCACGGTCGTGACCCCTCCCGCGCCCGGCGGCGCAGCCGGCGCAGTCGATGTCGTCTTCACGAGCCTCTCCGGCGGGACCCTGCAGGTGTCCGACGGCTACACCTACGCGAGCTCCGCGCCGAACCCGCAGACGATCGCCCCGACGTCGTTCACGGCGACGGGCGCGGAGTCCTTCACGATCACGGGGACGACGCTCGGCCCGCTCGGCGGGCAGGTCACGGTCGTCTTCCAGGGGATCGGCTCGGTCACCGCGAGCGTGTCCGCCAACGGCACGAGCGTCACCGGCCGCGCGCCGCTTGCGGGGGGCGTCCCCCCGATCGGCGGCATCACGGTGACGATCGACACGGGCTCGGCGACCGTGGACGTCCCGACGCCGGTCTCCTACACGTACGCTCCGCCGGTCGCGGTCGGCGTCGCGGGCGTGCCCTACCAGACGTCCGGCAACGCGTCCCAGCCCGTGCGGCTCGCGGACGGCTACGCCGTGCTCTGCACGGCCGGCGTCGACGCGGGCTGGGGGACCGGCGACGACGAGATCAAGATCGTGACGGGACCGCCCGCCGCGACCACCGTCGCGAGCGTCGCGCCCCGGGGGTTCCCCGGGACGCAGGTCGGCTACCTGAGCGCGACGAGCTCGGTCCCCGTCATCCTCGGGCCGGACACCTTCGCGGTCTACTCCGCGGGGGCTACGGGGGTCGGGCCGGGCTTCGTCCTCGTGACCGCCGCCCGCACCGCGCCGGTCGCCGACATCTTCACCTACCCGGGCATCAACGCGGCCCCGGTCGCGGCGATCGGGCCCGCGAGGATCGCGTTCGCGGCCGCAGGGCCCGATGGCATTTTCGGGCCGGGCGGCCCGCCGCCCGCGAACCAGAGCGACGACCTCGTCGTCGCCGACTTCAACCTCGCCCTCGCGCCGCCGCCCATCCTCGTCACGCGGGTCGTCGGCGGGATCGCCGACACGAGCATCACGGGGCCGGGGAACTTCTCGATCCCGTTCTCGGCGGACGGCGACACCGTCTTCATGATGGGCGCGGGCCCCGACGCGGTGCGGTGGAACGGCGACGACACGATCATCGCGCACGTCATGTCGACCGCGACGACCTCGACGCTCTTCTCCGCGCCGTTCCTCTTCGGGCGGCCGATCGCGCTCACCTCCTCGCTCCTCGCCGTCCCGGGCGCCGGGCCCGACGGCCTCGCCGGCGGCGGCAATGACACCCTTGAGGTCTTCACGTATTCCGGTCCGTGGTCGAGGACCCCGCACCTCCTCGGCCAGACGTTCGACGTCGCCGCCCTCGTTCCCTGCGGCCGGGTCGGCAACGGGATCGTGGTGCCGCTGCTCGGCGGGATCCGGGTCTACACGAATCCCCTCGCCGGCACGGCCAGCACCCTGCCCTTCCTGGGCACGGCGCTCTTCGCCCCCCTCGGCAACGGCGGCCTCGCGGTCTTCGGCCCGGGCGCGAACCTCGTCCCGAGGACCGGGAACGACGACGTGGCGATGCACATCGACAGCGCCGGGACGACGGTCGAGTCGTTCAGCCTGATTCCGAACCTGTTCCAGAACGTCGCGCCGCTCTCGGATGCCGACCGCGTCTTCGCGGTCTCGCCCGGCCCGGACGGCGCCTTCCAGACCCCCGACGACACGCTCGAGGTCTACCAGACGCGGTCGCTCGGCCAGGCGAGGAGCGTGACGCCGCTGCCGCTCAACGCGCTGCCCGTGGCGCGGGTCATGGGGACCTTGCCCTTCGTCCCCGTGGGGCCCGGGTGGGGCCTGCTCCAGAGCCCCGGCACCGACACGATCTTCGGCAACACCGACGACCAGCTCATCCTCGTGACCTACTGACCTCACGGCGGCGCACCCGCGCGGGCCCACCGCACCCGCGTTCCCCCCGCGCGGGCCCCCCCCCCCCCCCCCCCCCCCCCCCCCCCCCCCCCCCCCCCCCCCCCCCGGCCCACCCAGAAAAAAACACACAAAATATGTTTTTTGTATATGGT
>WYBS01000026.1 GCA_011525755.1 Planctomycetaceae bacterium | reverse complement strand
TCTGCGTGAAGACCGGGTGCGGCGCCCACGCGAGCGTGAAGAGGCCCGTGAGCTGGGCGAGCTTGTCGGCCACGGGGTCGAGGAGCGTCCCGAGCCGGCTCTCGACGCGGTAGCGGCGGGCGAGGAACCCGTCGAGCCAGTCGGAGAGCGCGAGCGCCACGAGGAGCGCGGGCGCGAGCACCTCCCGCCCCGAGACTATCGACCAGCCGAAGACCGGCACCAGCAGGAGGCGGACGATCGTGATCGCGTTCGGGAGGAGCCGTCGCATGGCGTGGAGGGGCCAACGGATGGTAGGCCTCCTGTGCGGTCCTTTCCAGCGACCCGGCTCATCCGTGCGCGTTTCCGCTCGGGGCGCGTAGGAAGTACGGGCGCGCCGCGGGTTGCGACGGATGCAACGTCTGTGTTGCGCCACCCTATCCGGCCCATTGGCAACGACTTGCGACCGACCATCCCCGTGCGTGGTCCGCGGTCCCGCCTTTGCACGGCGACGCGAGGTGCGCATCCTCGGCTCGATCGCCCTCGCTCTCGGCGCGATGGGCCCCGTGTCACCCCACGAGGAAGTCGTCGCGGTTGAGGCCTGCCTCGCGCATCTGGCGCCAGAGCGTCGTCCGGTGGATGCCGAGGAGGCGCGCCGCGCGCGTCACGCAGCCGCCCGTGCGGCCGAGCGCCGCGCGGATCCGGTCCTCCGGCGCCGCGGCGAGCACCGCCTCCGCGCGGAAGCTCTCCGGCAGGTCCGCGATGGCGATCAGCGGGCCGCGGGCGCGGACGAGCGCGCTCTCGACGACGTTCTCGAGCTCGCGCACGTTCCCCGGCCACGTGTGGCGGAGGAACGCGTCGAGCACGTCGCCCTCGAGCCCGCGGACGTCCTTGCCCGTGTGGTCGCGGAGCTTCCCGAGGAAGTGGTCCGCGAGCGCGGGGACGTCCTCCCGGCGCTCGCGCAGCGGCGGAAGACGGAGCGTGAAGACGTTCAGGCGGTAGAAGAGGTCCTCCCGGAAGCGCCCCTCGCGCACCTCGCGCAGGAGGTCCCGGTTCGTGGCGGCGATGATCCGAAGGTCGACCGGGCGCGACCGGTTCTCGCCGACGCGCTCGATCTCGCGCTCCTGGAGGACGCGCAGCAGCTTCACCTGGATCTTCGGGGAGATCTCGCCGATCTCGTCGAGGAAGACCGTGCCGCCGTTCGCGAGCTCGAAGCGGCCCTGCCGGTCCCGGTCCGCCCCCGTGAAGCTCCCGCGCGCGTGCCCGAAGAGCTCCGACTCGAGGAGGTTCTCGGAGTAGGCGGAGCAGTTGACGGCGACGAAGGGCCGGTCGGCCCGCGGGCTCTCCGCATGGATGGCGCGCGCGACCAGCTCCTTGCCCGTCCCGCTCTCGCCGAGGACGAGGACCGTCGAGTCGTAGGGCGCCACGTCGCGCACGCGGTCCACGATCTCCTTCGTGGTCGCGGAGACGCAGACGATGCCGTGGAACACCCATTTCTCGAGCAGCGCCTGGCGGAACCGGTCCGCGTCGGTCACGTCGCGCAAGAGCACCGCGACGCGGCCCTGCCCCAGGGGCACGGCGTCCATCAGGACCGAGCGCTTGTTCCCGCCCGCCGCCGTGAGCTTCGCCGGGAACCCGACCTCCTTCCGGTCCGTGTCGTGCGCCTTGATGGCCGCGCAGGCCGGGCCGCAGTAGGAGCACCCGAGGACGTCCGCACAGGCGCGCCCCTGGACGTCCCCCTCCGCGAACCCGATCAGCGAGGCGGCGGCCGGGTTCATGGTCTGGATCTTGCGCTCGTCGTCGAGGACGAACACCCCGACGGGCAACGCGTCGAGCAACGCTCCCACGCTTGCCGCGGAGAATTGCGCGTATTGTTGCGACGTTTCCGTTGCGACAGAAGTGTTTCGCTGCAACGTGCTCATCGTCGTAACTCCATTCCTGACAAGGCCCTGTGGAAGGCACGCGACTTTCTGCTGCTGCTGCGCGCACGTAGCGCACCGCAACCATCGGGCCGAGAGGGAGGCGAATCGTGAATCGGAAGCCGGAACTGGTCCCCGTCCGCGAGGGCTGGGGCGGATGGCCGCTCAGGATGACGCTCCTCGGCACATTCTATCTGCTCGTTACGGGGCTCGTGATCCTCCTCGCCCCGTTCGGGCCGGAGGCCCAGGCGAGCGTCCTCCTGCACACCGCGGGGGGGATCCTGTTCCTCGTCCCCTTCCTCCTCTACTTCGTCCCGCATCTGGTCAGGAGGTGGCGGGACAAGCTCTCCCACCTGCTGCTCCTCGGCTACATGGCGGGAGGGCTCCTGCTCACGGTTGTCCTGTCGGGGGTCGTCCTGACGGTGCAGGCCGCGTTCGGCACGAAGATCAGCTACGGCTGGGACCTCGTCCACATCATCACCGGCTGCGCGGTGGGGGCGATCGTCATCGTCCACATGGCGACCGCGGTCCGCAAGGCGCACAAGGGGGAGGGGCGCTTCGCGACGAACCTCATCCTCGGGACGGCCGCGGCGGGCATGGTCCTCTCCGTCGCCACGTGGTTCGCCGGCGCGCTCCTCCCCGGGGCAACCGTGCGAACGCCTCTCCCCGAAGGATATGCCTTCCGGTACGGCGAGAACCCCTTCGCCCCGAGCCTCGCCCGGACCGACTGGCTCCAGCGCCTCGAGAAGGACCGCGAGCTGAAAGCCCTCCTCGAAGGCGTCGTCAAGGATCCGGCGGCGTCGCCCGAGCGGACGGCGGCGTTCCTCGATGCGGCAGAGCGCCAGCTCGAGACCGATCGTGCCTGCCGGCGCCGCGGCGAGCGTCACGTGGACGCGCTCGGCCGGCTCGAGACCGACGAGCGCCGGATCGCCGCCCTGAAGGAGATCGTCGCGGCCCAGGCCGAGGCGAGGGGCGGAAAGGCCGCGGCGCTGCTCGAGACCGTGACGGCCGACTTCGAGGAGAGCCGGAAGGCCATCGAAGAGCACGCGGGGATCGATCCCGCCGCGCTCGCCGGCTCGCGGAGCTGCGGCGCCGCCGGGTGCCACGAGGAGATCCTCGCCGAGTGGGAGCCGTCGGCCCACCGGTACGCCTCGCGATCGGCCTTCTTCCAGCTGATCCAGGGCGCGATGGCCGAGGCGAACGGCGCCGAGTCCACGCGCTACTGCGCCGGCTGCCACGACCCGATCTCGCTCTTCAGCGGCGCGAAGAACATCTTCAAGGACGACCTCTCGACGCCCGGCGCCGACGAGGGCGTCTCCTGCGTCGTCTGCCACAGCATCGTCCAGACCGACATCCAGGGGAACGCGAACTACGTGCTCGCGCCGCCGGAGCGCTACGTCGCCGAGGACGGCTTCCTCGGCCGGTTCCTCATCCGCGCCTACCCGCGGCACCACAAGGCGACGTTCGGCCGCCCGCTCATGGAGACCGCGGAGTATTGCGGCGCGTGCCACAAGCAGTTCATCGACGAGCAGCTGAACCGGTCCACGCGCGTCCAGCTCCAGAACCAGTACGACGCCTGGAAGGGCAGCCACTGGTTCGTGCCCGACGCGAGAAACCCCGCGCGCGCCGACCCGGAGAAGGCGCTGACCTGTCGCGACTGCCACATGCGGCTGACCGAGGCCCTGGACCCCGCGCCGGACGACGGAAAGCACCGCCACCACGGCTTCGTCGCCGCGAACCAGTGGCTGCCGCTCCTCCACGACCTGCCGAACGCGAAGCGCCACGTGGAGCTCACCGAGCAGTGGCTCAAGGGGGAGACCGTGATCCCCGAGATCGCCGACCGCTGGCCGGGCGGGCCCCCGGTCCCCCTCGCGATCCAGGCGCCCGAGGTCGTCCGCCCGGGAGAGAAGGTGAAGATCCGCGTGATCGCCGACAACCGCAAGGTCGGCCACACCTTCCCGACCGGCCCGCTCGACGTCATCCAGTCCTGGGTCGAGGTGCGCGCGACGCAGGGCGGCAAGGAGATCTTCCGCTCCGGCGACCTCGACGAGAACGGATTCATCCGCCAGGGCTCGTGGATGTTCAAGGCCGAGGGCATCGACCGCGCCGGCAACCTGATCGACCGGCACAACCTCTGGGACATGGTCGGCTCCCGGTTCCGCCGGGTGCTCTTCCCCGGCTTCACGGACCGCGAGGAGTACACGTTCGAGTGCGTCTGCGATGCGCCGGTCGCGATCCCCGGCACCGAGGTCGAGATCGCCGCCGGCGAGGGGGGAGAGGAGATCATCGTCGAAGCACTCCTGCACTACCGCAAGGTGGACCAGACGCTGCTGAACGTGCTGCAGCCGGACGGGAAGGCGCGTGCGCCCGTCACCACCATGTCGCGCGCCACGGCGCGCGTGCGGATCGACAGGGCCCCGTGACGCGGAAGAAGCGGCTGCTCCTCGGCTACGGCCTCTTCGGGGCGCTCACGCTCGCCGTCTGTTCGGCGATCATCGTGGCGCTGCTCCGCGAGGAGAAGGACTCCGGGGAGGGGCTCGTCCTCGGCGTGACCGACGTCCTCTCCCGGCCGATTCCCCCCGAAGCCCCGCTCCTCCGCTTCACCGCGGCGGAGCTTCCCTTCCGCCACTTCCCCGGGATCCGGACGCACCGTCTCCCCGAGGACATGGGCTCGGGCGTCGCGATCGAGGACCTCGACGGCGACGGGAGGAAGGATCTCTTCCTCGTGAACATGAGCCCGCTCGGCGCGGAGCAGCCGCCGTGCGAGGTCTACCGGAACCTCGGCGAGTTCCGGTTCGAGCGGGTCCTGACCCCGCTCCCCGCCCTCATGGGGATGGGGGTGTCGTCCGCCGACTACGACGCGGACGGCGACTTCGACCTCTACGTCGCCGGCTACGGGCGGAACGTGCTCCTGCGGAACGACGGCGGTTTCCGCTTCACCGACGTGACCGCCGAGGCGGGCGTCGCCGGCGGCGGCTTCAGCACCGCGTCCTGCTGGGGCGACGCGGACGGCGACGGCGACCTCGACCTCTACGTCTGCCGCTACGTGACCTTCGACGAGAGCCTCGCGACCGAGGAGAGCCGGCGCAGCGGCACGACGCTGCCCGCGACGCTCAACCCCTCCTGCTTCGAGGCGGAGGAGAACCTCCTCTTCCTGAACGACGGCCATGGGCGCTTCCGCGAGGCCGCGAAGGAGCTCGGCGTCCACAATCCGGGCGGCAAGAGCCTCGCGGCGCTCTTCGCCGACTTCGACGGCGACGGGACGCTCGACCTCTACGTCGCGAACGACGTCACCGACAACGCGATGCTGAGGGGGTCCCTTGGCCGCTACGAGGACGTCTCGCATCCCTCGAACACGGCGGACCCGCGCGGCGCGATGGGGCTCGCGGCGGCCGACGCGGACTCCGACGGCGACCTGGACCTCTTCATCACGCACTGGAAGACCGAGGAGAACGCCCTCTACATGCACGAGGAGGGGATCCGCTTCCTCGACAACTCGATCACGACCTACCTCGGCCCGCCCGGATACGGCCTCGTCGGCTGGGCGACGGAGTTCGTCGACTTCGACCTCGACGCGCGCCCGGATCTCTACGTCGTGAACGGGAGCACGTTCGAGGTGCCCGAGGCGCCCACGAAGCTCGAGCCGATGCACCTCCAGCTCTTCTGGAACGGCGGCGACCGGTTCTTCGACCTCGCCGCGCGGGTCGGCCCGCCGCTCGACCGGCCGGTCGTCGGGCGCGGCGGCGCGGCGGGCGACCTCGACGGCGACGGCGACTTCGACTTCCTGTTCGCCGTCCACGGCGGATCGCCGCTGCTGCTCCGGAACGACACCGAGCGCCGCGGCGGCTTCCTCTCCGTGGAGGCGCGGGGCTCTGTGCCGAACGTCTTCGCGTACGGCGCGTCGATCACCGTCGAGGCGGGCGGGAGGACGCAGGTGCAGCAGGTCGGGGCGAAGGTCTCCTACCTGAGCTCCGGGCCGCACGAGGCGCTCTTCGGACTCG
>WYBS01000025.1 GCA_011525755.1 Planctomycetaceae bacterium | reverse complement strand
CGTCAGCGCGAAAACACCCACTGCGCGAGGCGGCGGAAGGAGGGGGGCTGACCCTGCGCGAGGATGCCGATGCGGAAGATCTTCCCCGCGGCCCAGACGCAGAAGAGCGTGAAGGCGATGGTGAGCACCATCGAGAGCGCGACCTCCCACGCGGCGGGGCCGGGCGGGATCGCAAGTCTCATGAGCATGAGGAAGGGGGTCGCAGGGGGAAACAGCGACACCGCCATCGCGAACGGGCTGTCGGGCGACCGGAGCACGACGAACCACACGAACATCGGCAGCATGACGATGAGCATCGCGGGCGTCATCATGCTCTGCGCGTCGCGCATCTCGCTGCACGCCGCCCCGATCGCGCTGAAGATCGACCCGAAGATGAGGAGGGCCATGAGCTGGAAGAAGAGGAACCAGCCGAGGAGCCCGAACGGCACGAGGTGGAGTGCCCCGTAGTGCCCCGCGACGAAGAGCCCGCCGCCGACGTAGACGAGGAAGAGCGTCCACGACACGAACACGGTCCCGAGGAGCTTGCCGAGGAAGAGCTCGAAGGGGCTCACCGACGACACGAGGATCTCCGCGATCCGCTGGATCTTCTCCTCGAGGACGGTGTTCAGGAGCATCGGCGCGGCCATCATCACGAGCATGAAGAGCAAAAACATCGCCGCCATCGGCGTGAGGAAGGTCTGGATCTCGTTCAGCTTCTCCTTGCGGATCTCCCCGGTCTCGGTGACCTCGGCGAGCCCGTACTGCCTCAACGCGACCGGCCGGCTGAGCCGGTCCACGACCGCGCCGTCGATGCCCGACTCCTCGAAGCGGATCCGGCGCACCTCGCCGTTGATCGCGAGCCCGAGCCACCGCGGCAGCTCGTCGTAGGTCGGGTTCTGCGTGTGGTAGGTGACCTCGGCCCCCGGAGCCCCCTCGATCACGTCCGGGGAGATGAGCAGGTAGGCGAACAGCTCGCCCTTCCGCACGCGCGCGGCGAGCGCCGCCTCGTCGCCCGTCGCGTCCACGACGACGAAGCGCGGCTTCGCGACGCCCGCGGCCTCGGCCGCGTTGCGCTCGGCGGCGGCGCGCTCGAGCCCCTCGAGGAGCCGGAACGTCCCGTCCACGACCGCGACCCGGCGGTCGCGAAGGTCGACGCGGTCCCCGAGGAGCGTCTGGACGGCGATCGCGCCGCCCGAGAACACGGGCATCAGGAAGACGCTCACGAGGAACGCCTTGCTGCGCACGAGGTTTCCGTACTCGTTCTTCGCGACGCGCCAGACCTTGCTCACGCGCCCTTCTCCCCCGTGTCGCCGCCCTCCCGGCTCCCGTCGCCCGCGATCCTCAGGAAGATGTCATGGAGCGAGGGCTTGCCGACCTCGAAGTGCTCGACGCGCCCGCGCTCGAGGAGCTTCCTCAGGAGCTCCTGCGGGTCTCCCTCGAAGCGCACCTCCTGGAGCTGGCCGAGGTCGCGGACGCTTCGCGCGAGCCCCGCGAGCGCCCCCGGACCCCCTGAGACCCTGACCCGCACGGTGTCGGCGCCGTACTGGGCCTGGATCTCGCCGAGCGTGCCGTCGAGGACCTTCTTCCCCTTGAAGATCATGCAGATCGTGTCGGAGAGCTCCTCCGCCTTCGTCATGTCGTGCGTCGAGAAGATCACGGTCGCGCCGCGCCGCTTGAGCTCGAGGATCACCTCGCGGAGCGCCTCGAGGTTCACGGGGTCGAGGCCGCTGAAGGGCTCGTCGAGGATGAGGAGTTCCGGCCGGTTGAGGACCGCCGCGATGAACTGCACCTTCTGCTGCATGCCCTTGGAGAGCGTCTCGACCTTGCGGTCGCGCCACTCGGCGAGGCCGAGCCGTTCGAGCCAGCGGTCCCCCTCGACCCGCGCGTCGCGCTGCCGCATGCCCTTGAGGCCCGCGTAGTAGGCGAGCACGCGCCGGACGGTCATCTTCCGGTAGAGGCCGCGCTCCTCCGGGAGGTATCCGATCCGGTCGTTGGCCGCGCGCCGGCTCCGTGACCCGAGCACCTCGATCGCGCCCGCGTCCGGATAGAGGATGTGCAGAATCATCCTCAGTGTGGTGGTTTTGCCCGACCCGTTCGGGCCGATGAAGCCGAAGATGGCGCCCTTGGGTACGTTCAGGGAGAGGCCGTCCACGGCCTTCACGGCCCCGTAGGTCTTGGTCACCTCTTCCAGCCGGACGGCCGTTTCCATGGCGCGATCCTACGCAAAAGCGGAACCTATCGGGGCATGAGCTCGGCGCAGGCCGTTGGCGGGGCGATGTCGGGGGGGTCCGGGGGCCGGACCCTCTACCGTGTCCTTCACCTCGGGCCGCTCGAGCCGTGGCTCCGGCGCCTCGGGCTCCTCGCGGCCTTCGGCGTGTGGCCCAAGGTCCTCGGGCGACGCCGCGTGCCCAAGGGCCCGCTCGTCGTCACCGGGACGCACGTGAACCGGCTCGACGTCCCGCTCTTCCTGATGGCGACCGGGCGCCACATCGAATGGGTCGCGGCGGGCTACTTCCTCGACCTCCCGGTCTACGGCAGGATCGCGGCGTGGGGGGGATGGCACCCGATCGACAAGGCGGGCTTCGGGCTCGAGGAGAACGCGGAGGCGATGGACCGCGCGGCCGCCTCCGTGCGCGGGGGTGCCGCGGTCGGGATCTTCGCGCAGGGGTTCACCACGAAGTTCGGGACCGGCGTCGCGCGCCTCGCCGCGGCGTCGCGGGCGCCGGTGCTGCCGGTGTTCAGCTACCGCCCCCGGACCCCCCCCGCGCGTCCGAGGATCCTCGTGGTCGTGCACCGGCCGGTGCCGCCGCCGGCGCCCGACGCGCGATCGAGGCGCCGCTTCGTCGGGCGCCTGCGGCGGCGGATGCACGCGCTCGGCGCATTGCGCCTCGAGGACGACGCCGCGACGATCCGAAGCGTCGCGCTCGACGACGCGCGGCTCTGGCGGCGTCCTCTCGCGGTGATCCGGCGCGCCGGCCGCCTGATGCGCGTGCGCAGGCCGGAGCCGCTGGCGCGCCGCGCGCGCCTCCTCCAGCGGGCATGCACGCGGCTCACCTGCTCGGTCGGCGACCTGCGCGAGCCCGCGGGCCTCGCGCACCTCGTCGCGTTCCTGCTGCTGCTTCCCCCGGCGCTCGCGGGCGTCGCGCTCGTGGCCCCGCCGGTCATCGCGCTCTTCCTCATGTTCCGCGGCTATCCGCGGGTCGACTTCCGGACGTCGCTGCTCCGCCTCACGGCGACCTTCGCGGTGCCGTGGGGGCTCGTGCTCGCCGCGGCGGGCTGGCTCGCCGCCGGCGCGCCCGGCCTCGTGCTTCCGCTCGTCGCGGTCGCGGGCGCGTGCTGCGCCGGGATCGCGCGGCGGCTCCTGCGGCAGCTCCGCGGGGGTGTCGCCGCACGGCGGCACGGCCATCGCCTGCGCGGGCGCCTTGCCGAGTTCGACCGGCTCGTCGCGGAGGCGGGAGGCTAGCCTGGGGCCAGGGTCAATTTGGGGCTAGGGTCGCGGCAATGTGATGCCGAAGAAGCCGTCACCTCCCTTGTCGAGGCCGAGGGTCCAGCGGATGCTCATCGCGACGGACTCGGGATCGCGGAGCACCATGGGCTCGAGGCTGCGGATGGTCGCGATCCCGGCCCGGTCGCGGACCAGATCGTCCTGCTCCATCGCGTTGGCGAACGCCTCGAGCGACTCGCCGCGCCGCGGCACGGAGATCTCGACGGCCGCGCGGCAGGCGGGGATCAGGAAGCCGAGCACGAAGCCGCGGTTCGCTCCCGGGATGTAGACCGGGACCTGCGAGAAGACCTCGGCGCCCATCCACGCGCGGTCGCCGAAGTAGCGCCAGAGGCGCTGCTCGGCCGTGGTCATCGGACGGATCCGCCTTCTTAGCCACGGAGGGGCGCGGCGGCGAAGCTCCGCAACGACGGACGCGGGCTCGCGGTCGGTGTCGCCGGGCCAGGTGTCCACGAGGCGACCTGAGGAGGAATCGGGGGCGATCATGCCTATAAGTCGGGAGCAGGTGTCACTTGTCGCGGCCTCAAAGCGTGTGAGATCCCGCCTGCCGAGCCGGTTCCGGAGAAAAATCGAGCCGTTCGGGACCTCCGCGCCCTGGCCGCGCCGTCGCCGCCGGAGCCCGATGCCCCAGGCGTACAATCGCGCGGGATGCGGGTCTTCGTGCTCGTCGCCGCGGCGTTCGCCGGCGGCATCCTCGCGGGCGCCGTCTTCTGGCCCTCGTCGGGCACACCTGCGCGCCGCGCGCCCGAGGCGCCTCGCGGCGTTCCGTCCACCGGCGGCGGCGATCGGGTCCCCGGCGGGCCCGGGGCCCTCGCGATCACGACCGACGTCGCGCAGGGAGAAGGCGTCGCGTCCGCCACGCACGGCTCGACCCCCCTGCGTGACCTCGCCGACGGCGCGGCCGAGGATCTCCAGCGCGTGCTCGACCGGCCGGCGGCTCGGGCGTTCCTCGAGGGCGACGGCACCATCACCGGCTACGTGCGCGGGCCCGCCGGCGAGCCGGTCCCGGGCGTCGCGGTCACGGCGTCGCCCGAGGCGCAGCCGTTCGACCTCGCCTCGGCCGCGCGCCGCGCGCGCGAGCGCGCGCACGAGGACGTCGATCTCGGCACGGTCGCGCGCGCCGCGATCGAGAGCGAGCTGTGGCGCCGCGAGGTGCGGCGGACCGCGCGCACCGACTCCGAGGGGCGCTACGAGATCAAGGAGCTCGTCGACGGCTGGCACCGCGTCACGGCCTTCCACGACGACTACGACATCCAGCCCGACCCGCGGAACAACCGCGTGCAGCCCGACGCGATCCTCGACTTCCGCGCGCGCCCCGTGACGGCCGTGCGTGTCGAGGTGAGGCTGCCCGACGGCGAGCTCGCGGACCACGCGTGGGTGAGCTGGCAGGGCGCGCAGGGGAACGGCTCCGACGCGTGGCAGCCCGATCCCGGCACCGTGCGGCTGCCGAGCGGCCCTTCGCGGTTCCGCGCGAGCGTATGGTTCCCCGAGCCCCTCCAATCCGCGGAGACGGAGTACGACGCCCTCGTCGGCGGCACGCTCGTGCTCAAGCTCGAGGGGCGGCGGATGCTCTCCGCCTGCCTCGTGCCGTCCGAGGGGCTCTCCGTCCCGGACCGCGTCGAGTTCCGGCTGCGCCGCCTCGAGGGTTCCGCGGACGTGGACCCCGCGTCGCTCAAGGGCGACCAGGCAGGCGGCGCATCCCCGTCGCAGGGACGCGCCACGTGGTACGACCTCGAGCCCGGGCGCTACCTCGTCGCGGCGTTCCTCGGCGGCCGCCACCTCCTCGCGCACGCCGTCGCGGAGATGGGGGACGTCTCGGTGGACGTCGGGCTTCCGTTCGAGGCGCCGCCCGCGGGGACGTTCGTGACCGCGAAGCTCCTCGCGCCCGACGGCGCGCCGGCGCAGGGGACGACCCGGTTCGCGATCGTCACCGGGCCCGCCGAGCGCGCGCGCCACCACCAGGCGGACGCGCTCCGCCGCGCGGACGGGGCGTGGCTCGTGCTGCTGCCCGAGGATCCGGGCGAGGGCGAGGCGAGCCTCCGCGCGACCGTCTCGGGCTACGGCACCGCGCAGGAGCGGTTCGACCTGCTGCGGCCGGGCACCGCGACGATCCGCTTCGGCGAGCCGGCGCGGACGAAGCTCGTGGTGGACCGCTTCGCGGGAAGCGGCGTCGAGGGTCGGCTTTTCGCCGCTCTCTGGGGCGAGGAGGGCATGGTGTCGATGCGCCAGGTCGAGGCGGACGGCCGCTGCGACCTCGGCGACGTGCAGCCGAAGGACTACTCGCTCGTCCTCTACGTGCGCGACCGCGACTCGCGCTGGTCGATCGCCACGCGCAAGGTCGCGCTGCGCGCGGGCGGGCAGGAGGAGTCGATCGCCGTCCCCGCGCTGCACGCGCTCGTCGTGCGGCCGTCGCCGAAGCTGCGCGCGCGCGAGGTGACGCTCCAGTCGTCGGACCCGTCGGTCGGCTGGGTGCGCCGGGTCGCGCGGGTCGAGGGCGAGGTGGCGACGTTCGACGCGCTCGCGGCGGCGCCGTACGAGGTCCGTTGCGGCAACAAGCGCGTGGAGGTGCGCGTGCCGCACGCGGGCGACGTCGCCATCGAGTAGGAAGAAGGGGGGGTCGGGGGGCCGACCGGGGGGGATCCCCCGGGCCGCCGGCCCCTCCCCTGCTCGTACGAGGCCCAGGCAACACATCTGTTGCTTCGATTGGCCCGCGCTTCGCGGCGACGCGGCCGTGATCAAGGCGCGCACCCCTGACTGCGGCAAGTGCCTCTTCCTGCGGTGCATGGCCGGGACGAGGCTCCCCGCCGCGACGGTGGACGCGATCTGCGCCGGGATGCGGCTGCGCGAGGTCGCGGGGCGCGTCGTGCTGCACCGCGAGGGGCAGCCTGCCGAGCGGCTCTACGCCCTCCGTGCCGGCCACGTGAAGCTCTTCAGCGTCGACGAGGCCGGCCGCGAGCACGTCACGGCCATCCTCGAGACCGGCGACCTCTTCGGCTTCGAGTCGGTCTTCGGCGGGACCTACGGGAGCTCGGCCGCCACGCTCGTGGCGAGCGAGGTCTGCCTCGCCACGGCGTCCGACCTCAGGACGCTCGCCCGGACGGTGCCGGACCTCGGCATGGACCTCGCGCGCTACCTCTGGAGCCGCATCGAGCGGATGCACGCGCGGCAGGTCCATGTCGCGGGCCCCGGCGCCCGCGCCAAGGTCGCCGGATTCCTGCTCCACCACCTTCCCGCCGAGCCGAAGGGGCAGCCGGTCGTGACCCACCACCTGAACCTCCGCGAGATCGGCGCGGTTCTGGGCCTCACGCCGGAGACCGTCTGCCGCGCCCTCTCGGAGCTGAAGGCGGAGGGGGTCCTCGCCCGGCACCCGGGAGGGGCGCGTATCCGCGACCTGCGCCGCCTCCGGCGAACCGCCCGGCGGCATTGACGCCCGTCAATGCGCCGCCCCTCGGGCCGCCCTAGCATCCGGCCGAACGGTTGCACCGCTCACGGGAGGTAGTCCATGCCCATCGATTTCACGCTGACCGACGAACAGCGCGAGCTTCAGGCCACCGCGCGGAAGTTCGCACAGAAGGAGCTGCGCCCCGTGGCGACGGAGGCGGACAAGATCCGGGATCCGTTCGAGGCCTTCGTCGCGACGAGGGAGGTGTACAAGCGCGCCTACGAGCTCGGCTTCGCGATGTCCTTCGTCCCGCGGGAGTATGGCGGCCCGGGCGCGTCGAACGTCGACCTTCAGATCGTCGCCGAGGAGATCTGCGCGGTCGACCCGGGATTCGCCTGCACGCTCCTTGTGAACGGCCTCACGCTGCTGCCGGTCCTCTGGTACGGCAGCCCGGAGCAGAAGGAGGAGTGGCTCAGGAAGGCGGTGAACGACCCGAAGAAGACCTTCCTCGGCGGGTGGATCGTGAGCGAGCCCGGCGGCACGGCCAATTTCGACAGCCCGAGGCCGCACCCCGCGGGCATGGCGGTGACGGCGACCTACGACAGGAAGAACGGCGAGTACGTCCTCAACGGCCGGAAGATGTGGAACACGAACGGCTGCGGCTGGGACAAGAGGGGCGCCGACATCAACGTCGTCCTTGCGCGCACGGACAAGGCCGCGGGAGGGCGCGAGGGGCTGTCGGCCTTCATCGTGCCGCGCGACACGAAGGGCTTCACGACGACCGGGATCCTCGACACGATGGGACACCGGCTGACCGTGCAGCCCGAGATCCTCTTCGAGGACTGCCGCATCCCGGAGACGAACCTGCTCCCGGGGACGCGCGGCAACGGCGACATCTGCATCACGAAGGCGTTCACGTGGAGCGGGCCGGTGGCGGGGATCGCGGCGGTCGGCGTGATGCGCGCGGCGCTCGACTTCGCGCTCGACTGGTGCCGGAACTACACCGCGGGGAGCGGCACGCCCATCATTCACTTCCAGAACGCCGGCTACCTGCTCAGCAACATCAAGATGAGGATCGAGGCCGCGCGCTACCTCTCGTGGAAGGCGGCCCACTACCTCGACTGCCACGACTTCGAGGGGCAGGAGGGCGGCGCGCTCTCGAAGATCTTCTGCGGGGAGCTGGCCGTGTCGGCGGTCTCCGACGCGATGCGCGTCGTCGGCGTGAACAGCTACCTCAAGGACTACCCTCTCGACAAGCTGATGCGGGACGTCCTCTGCTTCCCGGTCTACGACGCGGGCAACATGGGCATGCAACGGAGGCGCCTGCACGGGATCATGGCGGACCCGTCCTACAACCCGCTCGCGTTCGCGCAGAACCTGAAGACCAGGTTCACGAAGAGCATGCACGGCGTCGACTCCGTGCCGGGGCACGAGGTCCGGGCGTAGGCCGCCGGTTCGAGGGCCCCCGGAGCCCGACGTTGGGGGGGCTCCGGGGGCGGGCTACTTCCCCTCGTAGCGCTCCCGGATCTCCTTGCGGCGGGCGGCCGCGTCCCTGTCGGAGCCGGGCACCGCGAGGCACACGTACACGCTGAGGACATCGCCGTCCACCGCGCGGTCGAGCCGCCCCTCGAGGGCCTTGAGCACCGCGGCGCGGTCCGGGAGGCCCGCGAGGGCCTCGCGTGCGAACGCGGACCGGCGGTCGCCGAGCCGCTCGATCCAGAACGGGAGCAGCTCCTGCTCCCGGCGGAAGGCGAGGAGGCGAAGCGCGTCGGTCGCGCCGTTGTGCTCCGTCACGTAGGGCCGGTAGCGCGCGTACTCCTCGCGCTCGCGCAGGCGCGGTGCCTGCCAGAGCGCCTTGAGCTCGGCCGCGGTCACCGCGCGCGTGCGCTCGTCGGGCGCAGGACCGATCTTGATCTTCAGCGGCTTCGGGCACCGGAAGCCCCGGCTCAGGACGACGTACTCGCCCGGCTTCTCGAGGGCCGCGCACTCGTTGACGTACTTCCGGAGCATGACCGTGCCCCCCGGAGGCAGCTTGTTCCTCGTGACCGGACCGTCATAGGCCGGGGATTCGACGGCGGCGTACGGGTTCGGGACCTCCGCTCCCGTGGCGTCGCGCACCTCGAAGCAGCGATAGAACCGGAGCATATGCGGCTCCGCGATCTCCCGCGTCTCCGTGCCGTCGTTCCGGTAGACCACATCCAGGAGGATCGGGTCGCCGAGGGCGAACTCCGCGGGCCCCGCGCGAAGCTCAACGGTGACGCCCGGTGCGGGAGGCGGCTCCTCCGGCCGGGCGCAGAGGGAGAGCACGAGCAGCGCCGCAGGCGTCCGAATACCCTCAGAACGTACCACAGCCGGGCCGGTCCGCGTTCCAAAGGGAGGTGTCGATCCGGGCTTTCCTTTGCGTCGCGGCGCTCGCCGGGCTCTCGGCCCCCGAGGCCCCCCCGGATCCGGTCCGGATCGAGGTCGCCGCCTCGAAGGGGGAGATCATCCCGCAGTCGAAGGGCGGCGGCGGGTTCCAGCGGACGTTCCGCTTCACCGCTGTGCGCGGCGAGGCGAACCGGTGGATCCGCCAGACGCTCGAGGTCCGCGGGACCGTGTTCGACGCCCTCGGGAAGTCCGCGCCCGCGCACCTCGACGTGGTCGAGTACTACCGCGTGGATTCGAACGGCCGCGCGATCCAGGCCGACAGCCACTACAGCCAGTTCTGGGACTTCTGCGGCGGCGATCTCACGATCTCCTCGACGCTCGAGTACGGGACACTCGTCCCGAGGAGGGTCGGCGACACGATCGTCGGGAAGTCTTTCGTCCTCAAGTGGGCGAAGGACGCGAAGGGCGGGCTCGTGACGATGCGGAAGCGCACGACGCTCGAGGAGGTCCCCGCGGAGCGCGGCGAGCGCGCCGAGTTCCGCCCTGCCGAGGGCGCGTTGCCGACGCGCTACTCCTACCGCGTACGGTGGGACGCGCGGCCGGGCAGGGGCCCGCGCACGAAGCCCGCGGGCGAGATCGAGGTCGGCACGTGGCACGTCGTCGTCCCCGAGGATACCGGCCCCACCCGCGCCGCCGCGCGCCCGGCGCCGATCCCCGAGCGCTAACGAAGGTCCTCGAGCGCCACGAGCGTCGCGTCCCACGGGCAGTAGCGGCCGACCGCGAGGTAGCCCGCGAGGTCGTTCTCGACGATCGACGGGCTCCCGTCGCACACCTCGATCGCGAGCTCGACCATCGCGATGTCCTCGGGGTCCATGTGCCAGCTCCACGGCAGGTTGTGGTCCGCCTCGCCGGGCCCGAGCCGGAACGCGCCGGACGGGATCGTCGCCTGCGAGATCCCGTCGCTCAGGTCGAAGAGCTGCTGGATCGTCGCCTCGTTGGTGACGAAGACGCGGAACGTCTCGCCGGCGGCGGTGAACGTGGCGAGCACGCCGCCCGCGGGGGCAGGCGGCTGCGGGTCGCCGGGAGGGAGGGGGCCCGGGGGAGGGTCCTCTCCCGGCGCGCCGCCGCCGCAGGCGGCGAGAAGCAGGATAAGGAGGACCGCGGCACGCACGCGCATGCTGTCACTCTCGCTGGCCGAGAAACCGACGCGCCACCGTCCGGCGCACCATGGATAGCCGCCGCGCGGCCGGGGCCGGACGCGGGCCGCCCCCCGGGCCCCCGCTGCCTACTTCGGGGCTTCCTTCCCGTCCTTCACGCGGTACTTCCCCTCGGCCTTGTCGAAGACGAGCCGGTCGCGGTTGGCCGCGAACCACTTCTTCGCCCGCTCCTCCTCGCTCTCCTCCTCCTTCGGCTTGCCGAAGCGGAACTCGAACCGCCAGCCCTCGCCCCGCTCGGCCCTGGCGCTGCGGTACGGCGTCACGCGTTCGATCACCTCGCGCGCGGGCCAGCTCTCGGGGTCGTCGAAGAGGGCGGCGAGCGCGTCCATGTGGCCATAGTGCGCCGCCACCGCGGCGAGGTTGCCCCGCACCCACGGCTCGTCCAGCTCCCTCGCCCACGTCCAGAGCCTCTCCACGTCCGCGTCCAAGGCGAGCCCCGGAAGGCCGCGGATCGCCATCCACGTGTGGTAGCGGTTGTGCCCGTAGTAGAAGTAGCCCTTGAGGCTCTCGTACGTGTTCGGGCGCTTGAGGCCGGCGACCGCCTCGATCCACTCGGTCGGGAGCGAATTGTGCGTCCAGAAGGGGCGGTCCGCAAGCACATCGAGCAGCGTCGGCGCGGCGTCCTCCGTCCAGCCCCGGGCCTGGACGATGACGACGAGATCGTGCGCGATGGGGAGCGCGTCGAGGACGAGCTTCTTGTGCTCCTCGCCGACGAGGGACTTGAGCGCCTCGATCAGGTACACGTCGCCATTCAGGATCGGCGTGGAGAGCAGTGGCTCGATGAGGACATCCGCGTGGGAAGGGCCCACCTTCTCGAGGAGGCGGACCTCCGGATCGTCGGCGCCGTATCCGTTCCGGTGCTGCGCCACGGCCCGGAGGATCCTCGCCACGTAGAGCCGGCAATCCTGCTTGCTGGGATCGTGCGGGAGAAGGATGCCGCGGAGGTGCTCCGGGTCCGGATCGGCCGGGACGGTGATCCGCATGGTGTGCTTCTCGCCCGCCCGCTCCGCCCACATCTCGTCGATGCGGTTCCTCAGGGCCTCGACCTCCCGCTTGAGCGCGAGGTTCTCCTTCTCCAGCTCGGCGACCCTCTGCTCGGGGGTGGGCTCTTGCGCATCCTGTCCGCGCACGGCCGAGGAGAGGAGAATGGCGACGGCAAGCGCTCGCATGGGCACTCCTTCTTCCGGTCGTATCCTACCCCGCGCGCCGGCTATCATGCGGGCGTGAAGATCGACCCGCGCTGCGACCTCCTGAGCCGGATCCTGAACGACGTCGTCGCGCAGATCCAGGTCGGCGCCGCGCCCGACCACGCGTGGGCCGAGGCGAAACGGGCCTTCGAGGCCGCGCGGGAGAAGGAGGACGTCGAGCTCTTCGTCGCGATCGAGGAGAAGGACCTCGAGTCCCTCAAGCGGATCGTCTGGGACTGGCAGTCGGGCAAGCGCCCGCTCGTGGAGCACGACCGCGACGTCCTGAAGCGCGCCTTGAAGGCCTTCCGCCAGCGGCTGAAGATCGTGCGCCTCGACTCCGAGTCGACGATGGGCCACGGCCCGATGAGCTCCGGCCGCGAGTCCTCGATCGTCGGCGTGCGCCCGCCGGACCAGTACCCGAAAGAAGTATGGGATGAGCTCGTCCGCCAGAAGCGGCTGATCGAGGGCCGCGACGGCGTCTACGAGCTTCCGCCGGAGTAGCCGGGGTCCTCCTCCCCGGGGCCCCTCCGCCTCCCTACTTGTTGCTGCCCGGCGTGCCTCGCTGCGTCGTCATGCCGCCGAGCATCAGCTCGCGCTCGTTGATCTTGCGGAAGACGACGTACGCGCCGGTCGTCTCGTCCGTGTGGCCGTCCTGGATGTCGCGGCCGAGGATCTCGTCCTTCTTCGTGCGGCCTTGGAACCAGCACTTGTCGCACGGGATGTTGTCCTTTTTCGTGCCGTCGCGCGGCGCCTTGAGGATCAGCTTGCAGCCGTGGAAGTCGGTCTTCTGCACGCTCGTCTTCTTGAACCCGCCCGGCTTCGATTGCTCGAAGAGGATCGAAGGCCCCTTCGCGATGTTCCCGTCGAACGTGAGCGTCTCGCAGTCCTTGAATGCGACCGACGTGCCGGAGATGAGGCACGCGCGCATCACCATCGAGTCGAGTCCTTCGGCGAGGAAGTCGCGGTCGACGTTGCACGCGTTGACGAAGGCTTTGACCGGCGCCTGCGCCTTGCCCTCCTCGGGCACGGCGACGATCTTCACCGGCCCCTTCGTCCGGCTGTTGAGGATCGTCACCTCGCCCTTCCTCAGTCGCAGGTCGAGGGGGACGCCGTCGAGGACGACCTCCTCGAGGTGCACCCGCGCCTCGCACGCCTTGCCCTCGGGCGTGCGGATGGCGGCCGTGCGCATCTCGACCGCCTCGAGGTGGAGGCGCTCGCACCTCTCCGACAGCTCGATCGTCAGGTTCTCGATCTTCACGCTGCTGCCGTAGATGCCGCGCGCCTGCAGCGTGCCGGAGACGACGAGGACGGCGTTCTCCCCATGGCCCTGGAGGAGCGTGCCCTTCTGGATCGACAGCTCCTGGCCCGGGACGATCTCCTGCCGGCCCTCGACGTAGTAGGAGCCGCCGCTCGGCAGGATGACGGACTTCGCGAGCGGCAGCGGCTTCGACTCGTCGGCGGACGCGACCGCGCCGAGCGCGAGGAGGAGGAGCCCGCGGCGGATCAAGCTGCGCGCCATCGTAGCGCAACGGCCGCGTGACGGTGTCAATCCCGGCTACGCCATCCGCGCGAGGATGGCCGCGTGCCGCTCGTCCACGCCGCGCTGCACCTCCGCGAGCGCCGCGGGATCCGCGACCACGTGGCGGAAGCGCGCCTGGAGCTTCAGGTACTCCTCGACCGGCGCGCGGCGCGCGACGGGACGCGTCACCCGCCGCTTCCCCTCCTCCACCTCGTAGAGCACGACGCAGCCGGTCTTCACCGCGAGCTGCGCGGCCTCGACGGTCTTGCTCGGCTCCATCCCCCAGCCCGTCGGGCAGGGCGAGTGGACGTGGATGTACGTCGGGCCGCGCACGCGCGCCGCCTTCTCTACGCGCTCGACGAGGTCGAGCGGGTAGCCGATCGACGCCGACGCCGCGTAGGGGATCCCGTGCGCGACCGCGATCTCGACCATGTCCTTCCGGCGCATCTCGGTCCGCGGCTCGCCGCGGCTCTCTACCCCGACCGGCGTCGTCGTCGTGCGCGCGAGGTAGGGCGTCGTGCCGCTCCTCTGCCCGCCCGTGTTCATGTACATCTCGTTGTCGAAGCAGACGTAGATGAAGTCCTGCCCCCGCTCGATCGCGCCCGAGAGCGATCCGAGCCCGATGTCCGCGGTGCCGCCGTCGCCCGCGACGACGAGCAGGTTCACGCCCTCGCGCCGCCCCTGGACCCGCAGCGCGTCGTCGATCCCCGACACGACCGCGGGCGCGTTCTCGAAGAGCACGTGGAAGTGGGGGACAAGGGGCACGCCCATCTGCGTGATCACCGCGAGGCACCCGGTCGCGTTGATCACGATCGTCTCGGGCCCGAGCGCGCGCAGCACGTGCCGGAACCCGATCATCTCCGGGCAGCCCGCGCACGCGAGGTTGCCCTTGTGGAGCAGCTCCTCCGTCGGCAGATCCTTCAGCCGCACGGACATGCCTTCACCCCCGGCGTGTAGGGGATCCCCTCGGCGGGGCCGCGCGCATCGGGCCAGAAGACCGACATGCCGCGGTAGCCGCCGCGCCCGAGCTCGACGCAGCGCTCGATCGTTTTCGGCGTGATGTCCTTGCCGCCGGTGCCGACGATGAAGTTCAGGACGTCGGGCCGCGACGGCGCGTGGTAGAGCGCGCGCGTGACGTCGGGGTAGACCATGCCCGCGCTGCCGTAGCCGATGTCGCGGTCGAGGACGAGCACGGTCCGGGCGCCGGCGACCGCCCGCGCGAGCTCGCGCTCGGGGAACGGCCGGTAGACGCGCACCTGCGCGACGCCGACCTTCATCCCCTCCGCCCGCAGCCGCGTCGCCGCGTGCCGCGCCGTCTGCATCATCGAGCCGAGCCCGACGATGACGATCTCCGCGTCCGCGCACCCGTGCGTCTCGACGGCCGAGAGGCGCCGGCCGGTCCGGGAGCGGAAGTCCTCGAACGCCTCGCCGAGGACCGCGAGCGACTCCTCGAGGGCGCGATGCTTCTTGTACTCGATGTCCGGGTAGAAGTCGGGGAAGAGCACCTCGCCGAGCTGCTTCGGGTCCTTCGTGTCCAACAGGGGACGGAGGTGGGGGGGCGCGGGGGGGAGGAGGTCCTTGACGACCTCGTCCGAAAGCGTCTCCACGGGCTCCGACGCGTGGGAGAGGATGAACCCGTCGTACGCGACCATCGCGGGGAGCACGACGCGCGGATCCTCGGCCGTGCGGAAGGCCATGAGGACGAGGTCGTAGACCTCCTGCACGCTCGCCGCGTAGAGCTGGATCCAGCCGCAGTCGCGGTTGACGAGCGTGTCCTGGTGGTCGGCCCAGATGGAGACCGGCACCGAGAGCGTGCGGTTCGCGATCGCCATGACGATCGGGAAGCGCATGCCGGAGGCGAAGTAGAGCACCTCGCTCATCAGCTGGAGGCCCTGCGAGCAGGAGGCGGTGAACGTGCGCGCGCCGACGGCGGAGGCGCCGCAGCAGGCGGAGAGCGCGGAATGCTCGGACTCGACGCGGACGAGGCGCGCATTGAGCCGGCCGGCGGCGACGTACTCGGAGAGGTACTCGACGGTGTGGGTCTGCGGCGTGATCGGGTAGGCGGCGACGACCTCTACGCGCGCCTGGCGCGCGGCCTCGGCGGCGGCGCGGTTGCCGTTCCAGAACTCGGTCGTCATTCGGGTTCCCTCTGCATCGAGATGGCGCCGACCTTGCACTCGTTCGCGCAGATCCCGCAGCCCTTGCAGTAGGCGAGATCGACGTCGAACGTGACCGGCGCGATGCAGGCGTCGGGGCAGAAGAGCCAGCAGAGCGCGCAGGACGTGCAGAGCTCCGCGTCGCGCACCGGCCGCATCGTCCGCCACGCGCCGGTCATGTTCTCGCGCGACCAGCCGGGGTCGTAGGTGAGCGTCGAGCGCGCGCGCCGGACGAACGCCTCGTACTTCTCTAGGCCCATCGGATCGCCTCGCTCGCCGCGTGCGCCGCGGCGAAGTTCTCGTCGGCCTTCCCGGGGAACCGCTTGCGGAGGACCTCCTTGAGCGACGCCATGCGGACGAGTCCCGTCGCGCCGGCGAAGGCGCCGAGCATCGCGGTGTTGGGGATCGGGCGGCCGAGGTGCGCGAGCGCGATGCCCGTGGCGTCGACCGCGCCGACGCGGCCCTGCGGCCGCTTCGGCAGCTCGCCCGGCGGACGTGTGGTGTTGAACAGCAGGATCGCGTCGGGTTTGAGCCCGAGAAGCACCGGCGGCAGCCGCCAGATGGTCGGGTCGATGACGACGAGGACGTCGGGGGAGCCGGCGCTGCAGCGGAGGAGGATCTCGCCGTCGGCCATGCGGACGACGCAGGTCGCGAGCGCGCCGCGCCGCTCGGGGCCGAACGCGGGGATCGACTGCGCGTACCGTCCGTCGAGGACCGCGGCCTCGCCGAGCAGCTCCCCCGCGGTGACGATCCCCTGTCCGCCGCGCCCGACGAGGCGGATCTCGTGCAGCGCGGTCGCGACTTCGGTCGTCCGGTTCATGGCGTCGGCGCGTACGCACCCGTTCCCGCGGAAAATCCCGCGCGAAGGGCAGCGGGGGGCAGTTCCGGGGGCGTTGCGATGGGTCCGTTGCAAGGCCTGCGCCGAAGGCCGGCCCCCCGGACCCCCCCGGAATCCTGCCGTGAGACGGTTCAGTCAAGCGCCACGACCGTCGTCCTTCCCGCGGCCACGTCCACGAACCACTCGCTCCGCTCGAGGAACGTGCGGATCCGGTAGAGACCGGGCGGCAGCCCCTCCTCGCGGAACCGGCCCGCGTAGTCGATCTCGATCAAGCGCGTGACCGGAAGGCGGGGCTCGACGATGTCGAGCAGGAGGTCACTGTAGTGTTGGCCGCGGATCGCGCCGGCCCGCGCCGCGGGCAGCGTCGTCTCTCCCTCCGTGTCGAGGTCCGCGCCCTTCGCGAACCGCATCAGCGCCCAAAGGTCGTCGCGCAGCCGGACGGTCGAGCCCGCGAGAACCGGCAGGACCGCGCGTCCCTCCGCGTCCGTCGTCGCCGTGGCCTGTCCTGACACGATGCCCGCCTCCTGCTTCAGCTCGATCTCGATCCCGGGGAGCGGCTTAAGGTCCTCGCCCACGAGCCGCACGCGCCCGTGCCGCAGCGGCGGCATCTCCGCGTCGAGCACGAGGTCGCGGCTCTCGGCGAAGTCGATCCGGCGGATCCACGGGGCGCGGCCGTCGGCCGCGATCGCTACCCAGATCCCCGTGCGGTCGCGGCTCTTGAACTCGAGCGTCCGGTCGGGCGGCACGGCGAGGCGGCTCATCTCGTGGTTCCCGTGGCCGACCACCTCCACGAAGACGCGCTCCGCGTCGAGCGGCGGGAGCCGGACGCGCGCGCGGCTCGACAGGTCGGAGGCGAGGTCGAGGTCAAGGAGCTCGCGGATCCGGAGCGGCTGCGGCGCGTCCACGCCGGTGACGAAGAGCATCGGCTCCCGTGCCCCGTCGGGCAACACGACGCCCGCGAAGCCCTGGTCGTCGGTCGCCGCATGGAGGAACCCCGTGCCGTGGTCGACCTTGCACGAGGAGTCGCGGAGCGCGAAGGGGCCGGTGTGCAGGCGCCACACGCAAGCGCCGTCCGGCACGCGCAGGTCGTCCACCCTCACCACGCCGGTCGGAGGCAGGTCGAACGTGCACCGCGCGAGCGGGGGGTCGCCTCGTCCGAGCCGCAGCTCGTACTCGCCTGGCGGCAGGTTCAGCGGGGGCGACGAGAACGTGGCCGGCGCGACCCGCGTGAGAGGGATGGAACCGACGGGCCAGAGGCACTCGCCCGCGAGGTGGACGCTCAATCCGTCGTCCGGCCCCGACCAGCCTCCGAGATCCAAGTGCGCCTCGATGCGCGGCAGCGGCGCGAGGACGAGATCGACCGGCTCGCCTCCCGGGACCGCGTCGCGCGCGGCGTGCGCGTCGCGCCGCGGGTGGTGCGCCTCCGCCCGGAATCGGACGCCGTCCGGGAGCCCTTCGACGAGGAAACGGCCGTCGCCGTCGCTCGAGGTGCAGCGATACCCGTCCGGCGGGTCGTAGGCGCTCATGAACGTGCCCGACGGGTAGAGCTCGACGAGAGCGTCCGCGACCGGGGTCCCGTCCGGCTCGCGCACGACGCCCGCGACCGCGCCGCCCGCGCCGAGGACGAGCGGGCCAAGGACGTCGCTCCCCTCGCGGACGCGGGCGGCGTCGGTGTCGCGCCCGGGCGCCGTCGCCGCGACGTGCCGCGTGAGGTTGAGGGGAAGGAGGAGCTCGAAGCTGCCGTCGGGTCCGCTCCTTGCCGTCGTCGCGAGGATGCACGCCGCGGCGCGCGGGTCCGCGGCGGCGCTCCGGAGCAGCGACGCGACGGTAGCGGACACGCGAGTGCTCGCGGCGAGATCGGCCGCGACGTTCGCACCCTCGAGCGGCGCCCCGTCCTCGGCGCGGAGCACGGTCCCGTGGACGCGCGTCGGCGGGGTCAGCGAGAGTTCGGTCGGGGTATCGAGGCTCGTCGCGCTTGCCGCGGATCCGTCCGGCGCGAGCGCGAGGATCGTGTACCCGCGGGGCGGGCCCAGCGTGTCCGGGAACGCGTAGGTCCCCGTCTCGTCCGTCACGGTCCAGGCGCCCCAGGAGAGCCTCTTTTCCTCCTCGGCGCCCTCGTCGAGCACGGCGAGCACGAGCACCCCCGCGGCGATGCGCGCGCCCGGCGCCGAGACCCGGCCGGCAACCTGCGGGACGGCGACCGGCGCGGGAGTATCCGCCTCGGGCTTCCGGCGCATCGCCGTTACCCGCTCCGAGGTGGTGCCGCGTGCCAGCAGCAAGGCGAGCATGGCCACGACCAACAGAGCCCCGAGGAGCGCGAGCCTCACCTCAAGAGCGTACCCGCCGGGCTGCCCGGAAGAGGGGGGGGCCGGGGGCCGGCGCGGCCGGTAAGGTGTGTGCGTGGAAGCCGCTTCGTTGAGGCGCACGGCGCGTCGCCGGCTCCTCGCCGCGTTCCTCGTCCTCGCGCTGGTGCTCTTCCTGCCCGCCGGGACGGTGCGCTTCTGGCAGGCGTGGGCGTATCTCGCGATCCTCCTCGTGCTCGTCGCGGGCGCGCTCCGGTACCTCCTGGGGCACGACCCGGCGCTCCTCGAGCGGCGCATGCGCCTCCGCGAGAAGGCGCCGGGGCAGCGGAGGATCGTGGCGCGGTCGAGCGTCGTCTTCCTCGCGCTGCTCGTCGTGCCGGCGCTCGACCGGAGGTTCGGCTGGTCCTCCGTTCCCGCCGCGGCGGTCGTCGCGGCGGACGCAAACGTCGTGCTCGGGTACCTCCTCTTCCTCCGCGTGCTGCGCGAGAACCCGCACGCGTCGCGCATCGTGGAGGTGGAGGAGGGGCAGCGCGTGGTGACGACGGGCCCCTACGCGGTCGTGCGCCACCCCATGTACGTCGCGG
>WYBS01000024.1 GCA_011525755.1 Planctomycetaceae bacterium | reverse complement strand
TCCGGGTCGAACGCCGTGAACCCGACGCCGCCCTGGAGCGTCAGCTTGCCCAGCGGCACGTAGGCCGTGAGCCGCCCCCCGAGCCCCCCCACATCGAACCCCTCGAGGCTGTAGACCGAGACGGAGACGCTCGCCACGTCCGAGCCGAACACGCCGTACTTCGTGAGCGACGCGTACCAGTTCGTCAAGTCGCCCGTGTCCGGCGCGTCGATGAAGTTCACCTGCACGTCGAGCGTGAGCCGCGCCGGCAGGTTCTGCGTGCCGCCGACGTAGTACCGCCAGCCGCTCCCCTCGAACACCAGCGGGTCGAGGTAGGGGAGCCCGTCGCGTTCCGCCGCCGTGTCGAGGTTCTCGTAGTGGTCCGCGCCGCCGCGGATCCGCGTCCCCTTCGCCACACGCGCCGTCAGGTCCACGTTGAGCTCCGTGAGCCGCGTGCCGCTCGTGAACTGCTGCGCGCCGACGTCGAAGTCCACGACGCCGTCCGCGGAGAGGTCGAGGATCCCGAGGCGCCCGAACATGTCGAAGACCGCCGCGAGCCGGTCCGCGTCGCCCTCGTAGAGCGATCCGAGCGCGCCGAGCGTGCCGGTGAAGCGGTTCCCCTTCCGCTCGCCCGCGTCGAGCGTGCCGTAGAGCACGGCCGTCGGCGCATCGATCGACGGGACGAGCTCGTCGATCGTCGGGGCGAAGCCGAGGATCGCGCCGCCGCGGAGGTGCGGCGAGAGCCGCTGCTCGAAGAGCCCGCCGTCGACGTAGCCGACCGACGGCAGCGCGCGCGGCACGAACCGGCCGAGGCGGAGCAGGCCCGACTCGCCGAGCCGCCGCGACAGCGCGAGCTCGTACACGTCGAGGCGCGCCCCCTCGAGCGCCGAGTCGGAGAACGCGTCGCCGCCGCGCCCCGAGAGGTTGAACGACCAGTCGAACGCCCACGGCTTCCCCCAGAGCCGCTGGATGTCGCCGGCCGACGAGAGCGTCGTCCGGAAGAACTCCTCGTCGGAGCCCGTCTGCACGTACTGGTTGAGCGTCGCCCAGCCGTGGGAGACGTTCCTCGGGCTCGACACGCGCGCCGTCGCCTTCTGCTTCTCGAGGAGCGGCACGAACGGCTCCGCGGCCTCGGGCTTCCTCGGCGCCTGATCGGGGGGGGCCTCGGGGGCCGTGGCGGCCGCGACCGCCTCGAACTGCACGAGATCGCCGAGGCGCACGTCGCCGTCGAAGACGCGCACGCGCGCCGACCGGCTCGACACCGCGAGGATCTCGGCCTTGGCGACGGGCCGGCCGTCGCGGAGGACCGTGCCCGCCTCGCCCGCGGCGAGCCCCTGGTCGGAGCCCGCGTCCACGTACGCGCCCTCGGGCACGAGGTAGGTGACCTTCGCGAGCACCTCGGCGCGGTCGGGGGCCGCCGCGGCGGCCGCTGCGAGAAGGAGGGGTGCGAGGAGGCGTCGCAAGGCTAGTCCCTCCCGTCCGGATGGCACTGGTAGCAGGCCGCCGAGCTGTAGCTGTAGCCGTTGACCTCGTCGTGGTCGTTGTTCGTCTCGTTCTGCCCGTGGCACGCGAGGCAGTTGAAGGTCGCCGTGGTCCCGCCCGTGTGGCACTGGTTGCAGGAGACGTTGTGCGGCCCCGAGAGCTGGAAGGTCTCGTGCCGGAACGTCGCCCCGTCCCACGTCGTCCTCGAATGGCACTGCGTGCAGTCCTGCGGGTAGCTGTCCGCGACGTGGTTCGGCGCGCCGTTGTAGTCGTCCTGGTGGCACGAGATGCAGGCGGAGGGGATCGGTCCCGTCGTCCCGCTCGTGTGGCAGTCGATGCAGGCGAGGCCCGAATGGCCGCCCGTGAGCGGGAAGAAGGAATGGTCGAACCGCGCGCCCTCCCACGTGTCCCGCGAGTGGCACCGGAGGCAGTCGTGCGAGTAGTTGCCCGCGGTGTGGTTCGGGGCGCCCGCGAAGTCGTCCGAGTGGCAGGAGAAGCAGTCGCGCGGGATCGGGCCGAAGTCGCCGCTCGTGTGGCACTCGGTGCAGGCGAGCCCCGCGTGGCCCCCCGTCAGCGGGAAGAAGGCGTGCGTGAAGTCCGCGCCCTTCCAGCCCGTCGGGAAGTGGCAGCGCTCGCAGCGCGTCGTCCAGTTGTTCGCCTGGTGGTCGAACGTCGCGGAGCGGAGCGCGTCGTCCTGGTGGCAGACCTCGCACCGGGTCGGCGCGCCGCGGTAGGTCCCGGTGGGCGCGAGCTCGTGGCACTTCTCGCACGCGACCGCGATGTGCGCGCCCGTGAGCGGGAAGCGCGTCTGCGCGTGCTGCGAGAGGATGCCCGCCGGCCGCCAGTCGTTCATCGAGTGGCACTCGAGGCAGTCCTTCCCGAGCTGCGAGCGGTGGATGTCGAGATGGCAGCCCACGCAGCCGCGCTCGACGTACGCCTTCACCGGCCCGAAGTCGTTGTGGCAGCGGAGGCAGGCGGCCTCCGCGTGCGCCCCCTCGAGCTTCACGCCCGTCTCCTTCGCGTGGTCGAAGGAGAAGTCGGGCTTCAGCACGTCCCAGCGGTCGGGCACGTGGCAGATCGAACAGTCCGCGGGGAACGTCTTGTGGGGCACGAGCGGGCCCCACGCCTCCTCGTCCCACTCCTGCGGCTTCGCCTTCGGCTTCAGGACCGCGCAGGCCGCGACGACGGCGAGGAAGGAGAGGAGGCCCGCGAGGACCGCCCGCCGGAAGGGATCCCTATTTGACCGCATGGCAGCTCTGGCACTCCGTGGAAAGGGGCCGGTACTGGACGGCCGTCGCGCCGTCGGGCTGGCGGACGGGGAGGTGGCACCGGTCGCATGCGACCGGGGCATGGGCCTTGTCGAGCGGGAAGCGGGTCTTCCCGTGGTCGAAGCCCTTCGCCGTCCACGCCTCGCGCGAGGTGTGGCAGCGGTCGCAGCCGGTGCCTTTGAACTGGGCGCGATGGACGTCGGTGTGGCAGGCGGTGCACGCCGTGGAGAGGCCGCGGTAGACGCGGACGCCCTTCTCCTCGACGTGGCAGCGGGCGCAGGCCGCCTCCGCGTGCGCGCCCTCGAGCGGATACCCCGCCTGCTTCGCGTGATCGAAGGGCCGGATCCTGAACGTCGACGAGTCGGCCGCGTGGCACGTCGTGCACTCGCCCTTCCCGAACTGCGCGCGGTGGGGGTCCTCGTGGCAGCCGCGGCAGGAGCGCGGGGCCCCGCGGAAGCGGCCGTCGCCGTGGCACGCGTTGCACGCGATCGCCTGGTGCGCGCCCGTGAGCGGGAACGTCACGTGCCGTTCCGGGGCGTAGGCCGACGGCAGGAAGGACTTCGTGGTGTGGCACGATTCGCACGACGTCTTCCCGAACTGCCCCTGGTGCCTGTCCTCGTGGCAGCCGGAGCACGCGCGCGGCGCCCCGCGGAACCGGCCGTCCGCGTGGCACTTGTCGCACGAGACCTTCCCGTGCGCGCCCTCGAGCGGGAAGGTCACGTGCCGCTTCGCGTCATAGAGCGAAGGCCGGAACGACGCCTCGGTGTGGCACGCGTCGCACGACGTCTTCCCGAACTGCCCCTGGTGCCTGTCCTCGTGGCATTGGGCGCACGTCTTCGGGGTCCCCTCGAACCCCCCCGATGCGTGGCACTTGGCGCACTCGAGCCTCTCGTGCGCGAGACGCAGCGGGAAGAAGGAGTGGTCGATCCGGACGGGCTTCCAGCGATCCTTCTCGTGGCAGTCGAGGCACTTCTTCTCCGCGAACTGCCCCTTGTGCACGTCCTCGTGGCACGCGGTGCAGGAGGAGGGGGGGCGCGGGGGGGAGCGGAAGCGGACGGCGAAGGTCGCGCCCTCGTGGCACTCCGCGCAAAGGACGTCGTGGGGCTTCTCGAGCGGGAAGCCGGTGGCGCGGAGGTGGAGCGCCGCGTCGACCGCGCCGGAGGCGGACCGCCACGGCGCCGCGTCGCGCGGGTGGCAGCTCTCGCAGTCGCTCCCGAGCTCCGCGCGGTGGGGGCTCTCGTGGCACTCCGCGCACGCGCGTCCGCGGACGGACGCGTAGTTCTTGTTGTCGTCGTGGCACTTCGCGCACGAGACGCCCTTGTGGCCGTTCACGAGCGGGAGCTTGTCGTGCTTGAAGTCCTTCGGCTGCGTGAAGGTCGTCTGGTCGTGGCAGCCGGCGCAGTCGAGGAAGCGCTCCTCCTTGTGGATGTTCTCGTGGCAGGAGGCGCACGCCTGCGACGCGCCGAGGAACGTGCCCTCGCGGGTGTGGCACTTCCCGCAGGCGAGCTCCGCATGCTTCCCCTCGACGAGCGCGAACGCGACGTGCGGGTGGTCGAACGCGGGGAGCTCCGGCGTGATCGGGAAGTCGGCGCCGAGGTGGTCCGGGTGGCACTCCTTGCACCCGGGCTCTTTCCCGCGCAGCAGGTAGGCGTGGTAGCCCTCGCCCTTCCGGAGCTGCGCGGCGATGTCGCCGTGGCAGTCGAGGCAGCCCTCGACGAGGCCCTCGTCCGTGTGGCAGCGCACGCAGCCCGAGAGGTGCTCGCCGTCCTCGATCGACGCGTGCGCGGCGGCGAGCGGGCCCGGGCCGGGCGAGTTGACGCCGAGGTAGGCCGCGACCGCGAGGACCGCGAGGGTGCCGACGACGAGCGGCGGGAGCTGGGCGCGCGTCATGCGAAGAGGTCCCCGAACCGCAGCGCAAGGGCGACGTGGAAGCCCGCGAGGACGAGCATCACGATCGCGAGCCAGCGGTGGAAGAACCGCCAGGAGCCGAGGAGCGAGCGCAGCTCGTTCAGGCGCGCGAGCCGGCGGCGGTCGCGCGCGAAGTCCCGGGCGAGGGGGAGGAGCCGCGCCTCCGGCCGCCCCTTGAGCCGCTTCTTGAGGGCCCGGATCTCCTTCCGGCCGAGGAGCTGCTCCGCGGGGATGCCCGCGGCGGCGAGCTCCTTCTGGAGCGCGAGGAGGTGCGCCCGCAGCTCGGGCGCGTCCATCTCGTGGCCGTCCTTCGCGCGCGGGACGAGGGCGTAGAGGTAGCGGCCGAGGATTCCCGTCGCGATCACGATCCCGAGCCCCGACAGCGCGAGGATGCCGAGTGCGCTCCGCGGGAGGAAGGACGAGTGGAAGAGGACGAGCAGGGCGCCGAGGATCCCGGAGACGACGTGCATCCCCATCCAGGCGCGGAGCGTGCCGAGCCATTGCAGCGAGACGAGCCGCTTGCGGAGGAGGTAGGAGAGGTTGACGAGGAAGAGCGCCGTGCCCGCGATGCCGCAGGCGAGGCCGACGCTCCCGGAGGAGCGGAGCACGGGGTGCTGCGCGTGCCGGACGCGCGCCGCCGCGGGGAGGTGGTAGTAGTCGGCGCCGATGTAGACCCCGACCGCGACCGCGAAGAGCGCGATGAGGGTCACGCCCCCGAGCCCCCCCCGGTTCCCGTTCACGCCGCCACCTCGCCCCAGAAGCGGACGCCGATCCCCTTGAGCAGCGGGTAGGGCGGCTCGCCGCCCGCGAACACGAACACGAAGTCGTTCGGAAGCCGCGCGGCGCGGCCTCCGAGCGCGAGGTCGACGTGCTGGACGCCGACGGACCGCACCTCGGAGCCGAGCGCGAGCTTCACCGCGCCCTCGGCCGCGGCGGCCCGGATCCGCTCCTCGTTCCGCGCCTTGATGCGGAAGAACTCCGGCTTCCGGTAGGAGAGCGTCACCTGGTTCCCCGGCTGCGCCGCGAGGCCGAGCGCGGCCTCGATCGCGCTGTCGCCGCCGCCGACGACGAGGCAGCGGAGCCCCCGGTAGGTGGACGCGTCGACGAGCTGGTAGAGGACCTTCTCCTGCTCCTCGCCGGGGACGCCGAGCCTTCGCGGCGTGCCGCGCCGGCCGAGGGCGAGCAGGACGCAGCGCGTCGCGATCGGGCCCTTCGAGGTCTCCGAGACGAGACGTCCGTCCTCGCGCCGCGTGCCGAGGAACTTCACGCCCTCGTGGACCTCGATCTCCTGCTCCTCGAGCACCTTCAGCCAGAGATCGACGAGCTCCTCCTTCACGAACTCCGTCTTCTTCACGCGGCCGTGGAGCGGCAGCTCGACCGGCTGCGTCATCACGAGCTTCCGGCGAGGATATTTGCGTACGGTTCCTCCGACGTCGTTCTGGTCGATCGTCACGTAGGTGAGGCCGAGCTCCTTCGCCTTGAGCGACGCCGCGAGGCCCGCGGGGCCGGCGCCCACGATGAGCACGTCGGGGTCGCCGCGCCCGCGCTCCTCGCGGCAGCGATGCGCGACGGCCTCGATCCCCCGGACCCCCTGCTCGATCGCGTTCCGGATGAGCGCGAGGCCGCCGAGCTCGCCCGCGATGAAGACGCCCCTCACCGTGGACTCGAGGTCGTCGCTGAGCATCGGCACGTCGGGCCGTGCGGAGAGGTCGCCGAGGCCCACCGCGATCGCTCCGACCGGGCACGCCGCGGCGCAGAGCCCGTGGCCGATGCACTTCGCCGCCTGCACGACGTGCGCGACGCCCATGACCATCTGGATCACGCCGTCCTCCGGGCACGCGCGGGTGCAGCTCGCGCAGCCGATGCAGCGGAGCGCGTCGATGTGCGGGTACTGGCCGATCGGCCGGTCGGCGCCGAGCGACTTCGCCTCCTCGATCGCGGTGACGACGCGGGCGCGCTCGCGGCGGTCGATCCGCCGCTGCCAGATGCCGAGCGCGACAAGGAGTACTCCGAGGAGGATGGCGGCAACCGTCACGTGCGCCTCCCTCCCGGTTCGAGCGAACCCAACCCTCAACCCTCCGGAGGAAGCCTAGACCCGTTTCGACCCAAGGAGGGCGGTACCTCGCGTGCGGATACGCGTCCTTGTCCCGTCCCGGGCCTGTGGGGGAAGGCGCGCGGGGAAGATCCCCCGCCCCCGGGGAAAAAATGTCCGGGGGGAGGCGGCCGGCGTTGCTAGAATCCGACGCAGGAAGAGGCAGATGCGACCGTTGCGAGTCCCGTGGCTCGCCGTCGCGATGGTGTTCGCGGCGGGGAGTGTCTTCGGCGGCGATCCGGATGTCGCGGACCTTCTCTACAAGAAGGCGAGAAAGGCGTTCGCGTCGAAAGACTACGTCGAGGCGGAGAGCTGCTTCCGCCGCGCGATCCAGGAGGTCTCGCCGTACCCCGAGGCGCGGCTCGGCCTCGGGGAGACGCTGGAAAAACTCGACCGCCCCGGGGACGCCGAGCGGTCCTACCGCGCGTGCATCGCGGAGGTCGAGGCGGCCGGCGATCCCTCGAAGTGGAGGGCGACGAAGGTGCGCGCGCAGCAGGCGCTCGCGAGGGTGCAGGGCCCCCGCCACGAGATCACGAAGATCAACGAGGCCTTCGTGCGCCGCTGCGTCGAGTTCGGGAAGAAGCGCGCGGAGAGCGATCCCCTGTGGGCCAGGAAGGCGTTCGAGACCGTGCTCCTGATCGATCCCTCGAACGAGGCAGCCAAGGGCTTCCTGAAGAAGCTCAAGGCGTCCGCCGCGGCGCCCGCGCCCGCGAACCCCTCGCCGAAGGGGGAGCGCTTCGGCGAGCCGCTCGTCCGGAAGGAGCTCTGGGAGGGTGCGCCCGAGTGGTCGGTCGCCTCGGACGCGATCGTCGGCGACGTCCGCGGCAAGGGCAAGCTCTTCTGGCTCGAGGGGATCCCCCTCGACGGCCGCTACGGCATCCAGGGCCGCTTCCGGGTGACGCGCCCGTCCGAGCGCTACGTGTACGGCCTCTTCTTCGGCGGCGTCTCGAACGGCTTCACCTGGTGGGAGCTCGTCCTGAGGCACAACAACGAGGTCGAGCTCAACCGCTGCCTCGACGGGGAAGCCGAGCCGCTCAAGGACCGCATCCTGACGACCTTCGACCACCGCGCCTGGCACACGCTCCGGGTCGACGTGACGCCGGGCGACGTCAAGGTGACGCTCGACGGCGAGGCCATCTTCGATCTGACGGTCTCCGACCGGAAGGCGTTCGACGGCAAGCTCTGCCTCTTCGTCCAGGAGGCGGCGGTCGAGTGGAAGGACCTCGAGGTGAAGCGGTGAGGAAGGCGCCCGGCGGCCTCGCGGCCCTCCTCCTCCTCCTCGCTTCGGCGGGCGGCGACGAGGAGTCCGCCACGTACTTCCTCGGGCGGGGCAGGGAGGCGCTCGCCGCGGGCGACCTCGACCGCGCGCGCGACTTCCTCGCGAAGAGCCTCGGCGAGCGCGAGGGATACCCTCCGGCGCTCGTCGCGATGGCGGAGCTCGCCCGGCGCGAGGGCAGGAAGGAGGAGGCGATCCGCCACCTCGACGCCTGCCTCGCGCAGCGCGACCGCGGCGACCTCTCCGCCGCCGAGAAGGAGGCGATGGAGGCCGCCCGGAAGATGCTCGGCGGGCTGGACGAGGGTCGCGCGGAGTTCGCGAAGCTCGTCGCCGAGTACTGCGAGGACCTCGCGAAGCTCGCGCGTTCCACGAAGGACGGCGACCTCTCGAAGGAGTGCTGGCGGGCGATCCTCGTCGTCGACCCGGCCAACGCGGAGGCGCGCGAGCGGCTCGCGGGCGGGCCCGGCGGATCGAAGCCCGTCCCCCAAGGCACCCCCCTGTTCAACGGCAAGGACCTCGAGAACTGGAACGGCGGGCCTCCGGAATGGACCGTCAGCGGAGGCATCCTCCAGGGCCGCATCGTGGAGAAGGCCACGGCGATCCGGCCGGAGAGGATCATCAAGGGCGACTTCTCGCTCCTCTGCGAGCTGCGCGTGAAGGAGGATCTCGGCGACGACGCCCGGTGCGCCATCCTCTTCGCGGTGCGGGGCATGCACGACCACTTCGGCCTGTGGCTCTGGGACGACAGCTGGCGCCTCGAGCGGCACACCGAGCAGACGAAGTGGAGCGACCTGCAGCGCCACAGCTACCGGCGCTTCTCCGACCGATTCAAGCGCACCGAGTGGCACGCCTACCGGATCCGCGTCGACGGCAAGCGGGTCCGCTGCTACGTGGACGACAAGCAGATCATGGACTTCACCGGGCCGGACCGCGACCTGGACGGGCCTGTCGGCCTGTGGATCCAGGACCAGGCGATCGAGGTCCGCCGCTTCCTGCTCGAGGACGCGAAGTAGGCCGATCCAGCGCGTACACTTCCCCCGATGACCACGGACCTCCTCCGCGCGATCGAGGAGCTGCAGGAGCCCTCGGTGCTCGTCGTCGGGGACCCGATCCTCGACCGCTACGTCTCGGGCACGGTCGACCGCATCTCGCCCGAGGCGCCGATCCAGGTGCTCCGGCACGACCGCGAGTACGAGAGCCTCGGCGGGATGGCGGCCGTCGGCGCGAACCTCGCGCGGCTCGGCGCCCGCGTGCGCATCGCGGGGCTCGTCGGCGAGGACGCGGAGGCCGCGCGGCTCCGGGACCTGCTGCGCGCCGCGGGGATCCCGGACGACGGGCTCGTCGCCGAGGAGGGGAGGCCGACCACGGTGAAGACGCGCTTCATCGCGGCGAGCCAGCACGCGCGGCAGCAGATCCTGCGGGTCGACCGGGAAACGAGGGGGGCGGGGGGGGCCGAGGCCTCCGCCGCGCTCATGGACGCCGTGCGCGCGGCGCTCGCCGACGCCGACGTGATGGTGCTCTCCGACTACGGCAAGGGCACGCTCTCCGGGTGCGCCGCGTTCATCGAGGCCGCGCGCCACGCGGGCGTGAAGACGATCGTCGACCCGAAGGGGAAGGACTTCGCGCGCTACCGCGGCGCGTCCGCGATCACGCCGAACCGCTCCGAGGCGGGCGCGGCGACGGGGCGCCAGGTCGTGACGGCATCGGACGCGAGGTCCGCCGCGCGCGACCTGCTCGAGCGGCTCGACCTCGAGACCGTCTTCGTGACGCTCGACCGCGACGGCATCTTCGTCCTCGAGCGGGGCGGCGACGGCGCGGCGATCCGCACCGATCCGCGCGAGGTCTACGACGTGACGGGCGCGGGCGACAACGTGATCGCCGTGCTCGGCTACTGCCTGGCGGGGGGGCTCTCCCCCGTGACCTCGGCCTTCCTCGCGAACATCGCGGGCGGGATCGCGGTCGAGCACTTCGGCGTCGTGACCGTCGGATGGGACGAGATCGCGGCGCGGATCGCGGCCGGGAGCGGCGGCGACGCGAAGCTGGTCGATCCCGCGCTCCTCGACCGCCTGCTCGAGAGCGCGCGGCGCGCGGGGAGGAGGATCGTCTTCACGAACGGCTGCTTCGACGTGCTGCACGCGGGCCATGTCGACCTGCTCCGCCAGGCGCGGGCGTTCGGCGACCTCCTGGTCGTTGGGCTCAACGACGACCTGTCGGTCCAGCGCCTCAAGGGCGCGGGGCGGCCCGTGAACCCGCTGCCGGCGCGCGCCGCGGTGCTCGGCGGCCTCGCTTCGGTCGATTATGTGGTCGCGTTCCCCGAGGACACGCCGGCGGAGATCATCGAGCGCGTCCGCCCCGACGTGCTCGTGAAGGGCGAGGACTGGCGCGACAAGGGCGTCGTCGGCCGCGAGTTCGTGGAGGGCCGCGGCGGCCGCGTCGAGCTGGTGCGGCTCATGGAGGGCTTCTCCACGACCGACACGCTCAAGAAGCTGCGCGGGTGATCGCCAAAGGATCGCGAGGGCCTCCAATGCCTCGCGCACGACCTCGGACTTGCTCGCGCCGCGTCGTCGCGCGAGCTCGGCGAGCCGCGCGGCAAGGGATTCCGGGAGCTCGAGGGGGAGCGGGCTCGGCAGGCGGACCCGGCGCGAGCGCTACTGCAGGGCCGCGAGGGGCTGGACGAGGCCGCTGCCGAGCAGGCCCGCGAAGGCCGGGTTCATCGGGTCGACGGTCGTCGCCGTGTCCCTGAGGCGCTGGCGGATCTCCGAGGGCGAGAGCCCCGGCGAGGCCGCGCGCACGAGCGCCGCGGCGCCGGCGACGAGCGGCGACGAGAAGCTCGTGCCGCTCCAGCGCGCCGTGCCCGAGGGCGAGAGGTCCATGGGCATCGCCCCGAGGACCGACACGCCCGGCGCCACGAGCGACACCGCGCCGCCCGAGCTCGCGAACGGCGGCTTCACGCCCGCCGTGTCCACGGCCGTCACGCCGAGCACGTCGCTGTACCGCGCGGGGAACGCGATGTCGGTCCCGCCCGCGTTGCCCGCGGCGGCGACGACGACCGCGCCGCGGTCGCGCGCGTAGCGCACCGCCTCGCGCACCATCTCGGGCGCGTCGGGCAGGTCCGCCGACACGTTGATCACGTCCGCGCCCGCGTCCGTGGCCCAGATGATCCCGGCGGCGACCGTGGACGACGTCCCGAACCCCTCCGCGTCGAGCACGCGCACGGGGAGGATCATCGCGTCGGGCGCGACCGCGAGCACGAGCGAGGCCACGAACGTGCCGTGGCCGTACTGCTCGTCGATCGCGCCGTCGCCGTCGTCGTCCCGGAGGTTCCTCTGGTCGCGCGGGTCGAAGTCCCGGCCGAGGAAGTCGTAGCCGCCGGGCATGACGTGCCCTGCGAGCGCCGGGTGCGCGGGATCGATCCCCGTGTCCACGACGGCGACGACGACGCCCGCGCCCGTCGAGATCGCGTGGGCCAAAGGCAGCATGAGGGCGTCGAGCTCCGGCTGCACCGGGATCGACGCGACGACGTCGCCTCCGAGGACCGGGATGTCGGCCGGATCGCCCTCGGGCGACTCCGCCGAGTAGTCGGGCTCGCTCACGAGGATCCTCGCGTCGTTGTCGAGCTCGTCGAGGACCTCGTTCACGTCCACCGAGGCGTCGAGCGTGAGCAGGTAGATCGCGGACGAGCCGATCTGCTCCACCGTCACGCCGCCGAACTCCTCGCGGATGTCCTCGGCCTCGTCGTCGTCCGCCTC
>WYBS01000152.1 GCA_011525755.1 Planctomycetaceae bacterium | reverse complement strand
TCCCCGACGAGGTCGCGTTCGCGCTCTCGCTCGTGAACGTGCACGCGGAGCACGGCGACGTGCCCCAGGCGTGCGCGGAGTGCGAGCGGCTCGCGAGCAGCTACCAGAAGCGCCGGCAGGCGGCCCACGCCGCCACCCTCTACAAGAAGCTGCTCGCGCTCGACGGGGAGCGGCAGGACATCCGCGACAGGCTGCGGAAGATCTCCTCCGGCCGCCGCCGCCGCGTCGGCCCGGCGCTCCCCCGCATCGCGGTAGCGCTCGGGATCACCTTCCTGCTCAGCGGCGTCGCGATCGTCTGGATGAAGCAGCAGGGCGTGCTCAGCCACCCCAGTCGCGGCCCCGACGACGGCCCGCTGGCGGAGCTGCTGGGCCGCGCCTCCGAGGAGAAGGCGGGCGCCGTCCGGGCCGGCACGAAGGCGGCCACGATCTACGCGCAGCTGCTCGAGGACCTGCGCTCGGACGTGTTCAAGCAGCGCGAGGCCCTGCTGTCGCGGGTCCGCACCGCGGACGAGGACTACCAGGAGTTCCGGGATCTCGCGGAGAAGGCGCGCTCGATCGCGGAGATGATCCGCAAGCAGACGACGAGCGGCGAGCTGCTCGCGCGCACGAAGATGATGCTCGACACCCTGGACGGGCAGGGGCAGCAGGTGGAGACCGCGCGCCGCCAGTACGTCGTCGCGGCGCAGAAGGCGGCGACGGCGCTCAAGGCGGAGGGCGAGGCGCAGTACGTCGCGGGCAAGCTCCTCGACGCGCTCCCCCGCTTCGAGCTGGCGAAGCAGCTCGCGGTCGATCCGCAGTGGAAGGAGGACCCGCTCCTCCAGCAGAAGATCGACAACATCCGCGCCGACATGGAACGCGTCGCCGCCGAGCTCAAGAAGGCGAAGGCGAAGGAGGTGGAGAGCGACTGGACCTCCGCGCGGCGCATCTACCTCGACCTCCTCAAGGAGTACAAGGACGCCGACATCGTCGCCGACCTGCTGCTCCCGGTGGAGATCCTCACGCTGCCGCAGGACGCGACGATCCTCCTCGACAATGTCGAGTACTCGCGCCCCACCCCGACGACGGTGCGCCTGAACCCGCACAGGGAAACGAAGATCGAGCTGCGCCGGAAGTCGTTCCGGACCGAGATCCGCTCCCTCGGACCCTTCTCGGGCGAGGAGGCGGACCCCGCCAAGTACACCTACATCTACCCGCTCCTGCGCACGGCCACGTGGGAGCGCGCGCTCCGTGACGAGTTCCTCGAATCGGACCCGGTCGCGTGGGGCGACCACGTCGCGGTGGCGACGCGCAGCGGTCGCTACCACATCCTCGACGCGACGAGCAGCCGCACGCTCGCCAACGACCGGCTGGACGTCGACGGCGTCGCCGCGGGCCTCGCGACCAACGGGAAGATCCTCTTCATCCCGGCGCTCGATGGGCGCCTCTTCTTCCGCGACGCGAGGACCGGCAAGACGCTCGGCTACACGGTGAACATGAGCGCCGGCATCCACGCGACGCCGGTCGTCCACGGCAACGTCGTCTACGTGGTCGATCTCGCAGGGAACGTCGTCGCCCACGACTTCGTCGCGGGCAAGACGCTCTGGAAGAAGGAGACGCCGACGGGCGTGCGCTCGGCGCCGGTCATCGTCCGGAACGGCCTCTTCGTCCTCTCCACGTCCGGGGACCTGAGCTGCCTGGACCTCGAGAGCGGCGCGCCGCTCATGGAGCCGCTGCGCCTAGACGGCAGCAGCTTCGTCTGCCCGCCCGCCGTCGTCGACGACGACCTGATGATCTTCGCCGCCGAGGAGGGCGCTCTCATGGCATTCAAGCCGTCGAGGCGCGAGATCCTGTGGAGGAAGACGATCGACGAGGTGAGGATCAGGCGCACGCCGCCGGTGCAGGGCCCCGAGGTCTACATCTCGCGGCGCCCGGGCCACCTCCTCGCGTTCGACGTGAACACGTCGCAGCAGCTCTACGAGTACGTGCAGAACCCGAACGCCGTCCGCAGCGCCGTCTACGCGAACCGGCGGATCTTCTTCGTCCACGACAAGACGCTCACCTGCTTCGGCCCGCGGCAGGACGGCTATGGCCTCGCCTGGACCTTCCAGGCCAAGGGCCGGATCCTCGCCGGGCCCGTGGTCCGGGAGAACGCAATCTACATCGGGGACGACCAGGGCAACCTCTACAGGCTGGAGGCCACGGACTAGGGCCATGGGCGTCGGGAACGGGATCCAGGGGGCGCGGGGGGCGGCAGGAACCGGCGCCGTCTCAATTCCGGAGCCCGGGCTGTCGATAGGACACGAGACACCAGACCGGGGTGGGGAACCAAACCGTGAAATTCCTCAAGAGACTCTTCGGAATGGGCCGCAGGGCCCGCGGGGGCGAAGACGCGCCGCAGCTGGCGCGCGAGCTCGAGGCGACGGTCGCCGAGGCCGAGCGCCTCGTCGCGGCCGGCCGGTTCGAGGAGGCCACGCAGGCCGCCGAGAACGGCCTGAAGCGCTTCCCCACCGCGGTCCGGCTGCGCGCCGTCATCCAGTACGTGCGGCGCGTGGGCGCCAACAAGCGCCTCGCGCAGCTCAAGAAGACGATCGACGAGCGCAAGGACGAGCGGGCGTACCGCGAGCTGATCTCGCTCCACATCGACCTCGGCAACCGCGACCAGGCGCTCGAGGTCGCGCAGCGCTTCCTCCAGGAGTTCCCCGACTCGGCCGAGGCGCACATCGACGTCGGCGAGGTCTACCTCGCGCGCTACTTCGCGGAGCTCTTCGCCCGGGACGCACGCGCGGCGTTCGAGAGCCTCGAGCGGGCCCTCCAGCTCAACGAAAGGGCGCTCCGCGCGCGCGTCCTTCTCGGGCTCCTCTACTGGTCGATCGGGGCGCCGCGCCACGCCGGCAACGAGATCGCCGAGGTGCTGCGCCTCGACCCGGCCAACGCGCGGCTGCAGGACTTCCGGGACCAGACGCTGCCGAAGGGCCTCGACGACGCCGAGGAGGACCTCGACATCCTCCTCGACACGTGCGAGGACCGGCAGGAGCTGCCCAACGACCCCTCCGCCTACCCCGGCGGCCGGCGCTTCGTCGCCGAGCGCCAGGGGGGCGCCCTCTCGCCGAAGCTCTTCGCGGCCGCCGCGGCCGGGATCGGCCGACGGCTGCGCATCGAGCAGCTCGCCGCGATCGGCGTGGGCGGGCGGCCGCTCGCGGTCGCCGGCGAGAAGAAGGAGGAGTTCGTCCGGCTCGCGTGCCGCATCGACGCGGCAGCGCGGCGCGCCGGCCGGCACATGAACTTCGGCACGATGCGCCGCCTGATGGTCGAGGGCAAGTTCGGCCG
>WYBS01000151.1 GCA_011525755.1 Planctomycetaceae bacterium | reverse complement strand
GGCCGCATGCCGTCGGCCGTCGGCTACCAGCCGACGCTCGCGTCGGAGATGGGCGCGCTCCAGGAGCGCATCACCTCGACCGACCGCGGCTCGGTCACGTCGGTGCAGGCGATCTACGTGCCCGCGGACGACCTCACCGACCCCGCGCCGGCGGCGGCCTTCACGCACCTCGACGCGAAGACGGTGCTCTCGCGCCAGATCGCCGAGCTCGGCATCTACCCCGCGGTGGACCCGCTCGACTCGACGTCGCGCGTGCTCGCGCCGCAGTACGTCGGCGAGGAGCACTACGGGGTCGCCCGCGAGGTGCAGCGCATCCTGCAGCGCTACAAGGACCTGCAGGACATCATCGCGATCCTCGGCATGGACGAGCTCTCCGAGGACGACAAGGTCCTCGTGCAGCGCGCGAGGAAGATCCAGAAGTTCCTGTCGCAGCCCTTCTTCGTGGCGGAGCAGTTCACGGGCATCAAGGGCCGCTACGTGAAGCTCACCGACACGATCCGGTCGTTCAAGGAGGTCATCTCGGGCAAGCACGACCACCTCCCGGAGCAGGCCTTCTACATGAAGGGCGACATCGACGAGGTGGTCGAGGCGGCCGGGCAGATGGGGGCGAAGGTCTAGCGGGAATCGAGGGGGCTCCGGGGGACACCCAAATGGCGCAGGTCGAACACCCGAAGGGCGCGCTCCACACGGGCAACATCGCCGACGACCTCGCGCGCTCGCGCGGCGCGCTCGAGGTCGTCGTGGTGAGCCCGGCGAGGCCCATCCACCAGGGCCCGGCGCGTTTCGTGACCGCGGCTGCGTGGGACGGGCAGATCGGCATCTGGCCCGGGCACACCTCGCTCGTGGCAGCGCTCGGGACGGGGCTCCTCCGCATCGGGGCCGCGGACGGCAGCGTGAAGCGCTTCGCGATCCGCGGCGGCTTCCTGAAGGTCGGCGGCAGCAAGATCACGATCCTCGTGGACAGCGCGGTCGCCGAGGCCGAGGCGGACGCGGCGGAGTCGAAGCGCGACCTCGACGCGACGCTCGAGGCGCTGCGCCACGCGAAGACCGACGAGGAGTTCCGGGAGCTCCTCGACCGCCGTCTCTGGTGCGAGTCGCGCCTGAAGCTCGGCGGATCGTAGGCGCGCCGAAGGGCCCGCCGGGGGACGAGCGCTCTCGCCTCCTCCGGCGCCTGCGGGGGCGGAAGTTCGACCGCATCCGCTACCGGGCGCAGGATGCGCTCGTGGCGCTTGTCCCGAAGCGCGGGCCGCCTCGGGGCATTCGTGCTGCGATCGGACGATCGGACCGCAGGTGGTATCCGCTCAAGGACGGCACGCACCTCGTGAAGTGGCCGTACCCGGGCGGCGCGCCGCCGCGCGGGGCCCGGATCGAGCGGGGCCGGTGGGACCACGAGCACTGCGCCGCCTGCAACCGGCACATCGTGCCCGGGCGCACGTTCTGGCAGACCGCCCGCGGGTCGTGCTTCTGGCTCTGCCCCTACTGCCACCGGCGGCTGCGTACGCTCCGGCACCCCTGACGCGCCGACGGTCCCTCCCGGCCTCCGCGCTATACTCCACGCCGACATGGCTCGCGGCGCGGCCCTCCTGCTCCTCGTCGTGTCGCTCGCGTCCGCCGGGGAGGCGCCGCGCGCTCTCGTCCTCGAGCACGAGGACCCGCACGTCCGCGCCGTGGGCGCCGCCGCCCTCCTGCGCGAGGCGGGGTTCGACGTGGCCGGGCTCGACCCGGCGGCCTGGCCGAAGGCGATCGCCGCGGACATCGTCATGCTCGGGACATTCTGCACCGAGCGCGCCGAGGCGCGTGCGGCGGTCCGGGAGCACGCCGGCGCCCTCCTCGAGTTCGTGCGCCGCGGCGGCGTGCTCCTCGAGATGACGCAGGACGAGCGGGACGCGCCCGTGCCGCCCTTCCTGCCCGAAGGTACGCTCGCGTGGCGCTCTGACCGGGACCACGGCGACGTGCTCGCCCTTGGTCCCGCGCACCCGCTCCTCGATGGGCTCGTGGCCGGGGGCCGGATGGAGATCCCCGCGCGAGCGTCGGGGCATCCGTGCTGGGAGAGCTTCGCGCACGTGGACGGCTTCCGCATCCTCCTCGCGGCGTCTTCGGACGGCGACGCCCCGTGCCTCCTCGAGGCGGCCGCCGGGAAGGGCCGCGTCCTCCTCGCGTCCCTCTGCCTCGACAAGGCCTTCCGGACGGACGGGAAGCCGGCGGTCTCCGAGGAGTACCTCCGCGTATCCCGGAGGTTCTTCGGGAACCTCCGGCGCTACGTCGCGGACGTGATGGAGGCGCGCGCGCCGCCGGTCGTCCCCTTCTCGGCCTACGCGCTCCCCGAAGGCCCGCGCGTCGACCTCGCGTGGCGGCTCGCGCCGTCCGACGCGGCCACGTACTCGGTCTCGACGTGCTCGTCGCGCGGCGACGAGGCGCCGCGCGAGCGCGAGGGCACGCGGATGGTGTTCGGCCACGACCTGAGGGACGCCCGCCAGTACCGGGGCGGCACGCCGCGCCTCGCCGATCTGGCCGCGACCCTCGCGCTCCGCGTCCCGCCCGCCGCCGAGAGCTGGGGGATCCCGTTCGTCGATGCGTCAACGATGCGTGTGCGGGGCACGGCCTCCGCGTCCGCAACGACCGACGACACTGCGGTCGTCGTCGCGCGGTACGTGTTCGAGAGCGTCGGCGACGACGACCAGCCGCGCGTCCGGGGCGGCGAGGCCCGCGTGCGCGTCCGGTTCGACCGGAAGGAGGGCGTCGCGCGCCACGCGTGCGGGGAGCTCTCCTACACGCTCCGGCGCCCCGATCGCAAGGAGGCGCCCACGAGGGTCCGGGAGTCGTTCGAGTTCCGCCTGAAGGAGGTCCGTCGGGCGCGGCACAAGGGCTTCCAGGCGGAGGTCGACGCCGCGATCGAGAGGGGCGTGAAGCACCTGTGCACGCTCCAGAAGGAGGACGGGACGTTCGAGCCCCACGGCGACTACGTCGCGGGAACGACGGCGCTCGCCCTCTTCACGCTCTCTTCCTGCGGCGTGGCGCGGGAAGACCCGGCCGTCGCGAAGGCGCTCGACTGGCTGTGCGCGCAGGAGCCGCGCCGGACCTACGAGCTGGCGGTCGGGCTCATGGCGCTCGAGCGCGCCTACCCGCCCACGCGGGACGGCCGCGGGATGCCGGACGACCGGCGGGAGTGGTGCGCGCGGACGCTCCTCTCGCTCGAGAAGGCGTGCGGGACACCCGGCTCGTGGGGCTATCCGGCCGGCTCGGGCGCGGTCATGAAGTTCGACTCATCCAACACCCAGTACGCCGCGCTGGGACTCCACGCCGCGGGGAAGCTCGGGCTCCCGGTGCGCGAAGCGATGTGGACCGGTCTTGTCAACCACTTCAAGCTGGTGCGCGAGCGGGGAGGGGCGCGGGGAGGGGTCGGGCTCGTGCGCCAGGGGGAGGCGGTGCCGGACGCGGGGCCGCCCGCCGTCGACGTGCCCGAGATCGCGGGTTTCCGCTACTGGCCGGGCGAACGCCGGGTGTGGGGCTCGATGACCTGCGCCGGGATCGCGTCGCTCGCGCTCGCCCGGCACGAGCTTGCGAGGATCCGGAAGCTCACGCCGCGCCTCAAGGAGGACATCGACGCGATGGTCCTCGGCGGATGGGCCTGGCTCGACGCGCACTGGGGGATGGACCGGCATCCGGCCGCCCACTTCGACGACTGGTACGGCTACTACCTCTACAGCCTCGAGCGGGCGGCGGTCTTCGATTCCGTGAAGCGCGTGGGGCTGAAGGACTGGTACTACGAGGGCGCGCTCCAGCTCCTCGCCCGCCAGCGCGGCGACGGCGGGTGGAACGAGCCGGGATCCAACCGGACCTGTGGCACCAGCTTCGCGCTTCTGTTCCTCAAGAAGGCGACGCAGCCGCTCTCCGGGGCGCGCGACTGAGAGGCTTGTGCCGGCTTCGGCCGGCCGCGAAGCCGCCCGGCCGCAACGCGGCCGCTTGCGCGGCCGCGCAGAGCGGCGTCCCTTCGGGTCTCGCTCGGCCTCGGGCCGACGCGGGGATTTCCCCGCGAGCTCCGAGTCCACCGGGGAGCCTCGCCCGGCTCACGGTGGTCCGGTGGCGGAGCAGATCGAGGACCACGCGTGTCGGCCCGTGGGATCCCCTGCCCGTCACCGCGGCGGGCCGCCGGGCCATGCACGCGAAACCGCTCGTAGCCGCATTGGCGTTCGCCGCACCCGGTTGCGCCGATCACCGGCACTCCGACGACGTGAACGTCCCGGTCGACCGGGTCCCCGAGGCTGCCCGGAAGGCCGCCGCCGCGGCGGTCCCGGGCGCCAAGTTCACGCGCGCCGAGAAGGAGACCGAGGGCGGCAGGATCGTCTACACCCTCAAGGGGTCCGCCGGCGGCAGGCCGTGCGAGGTGGAAGTGACGGCCGACGGGACGTTGATGTCGGTCGAGTACGAGGACTGACGCGGGCGATTCCTACCGCGCCGCCGCGAGCGCGTAGGACTCCCACGCGTGGATCACCGCGGGATCCTCGTCCATCGCGCGCGGCTCCTTGCCCGGGCCGTCCTCTCGCGTCCACCGGTCCTTCGAGAAGTCGTACTTCCGGAGTCCCGTCGCGTCGAAGAGGCCGATCTGGCGCGGCGCCACCGGGCCTCCCACGATCGCGAGCACCGGGCCCCCGAGCGGCAGGCGGTCCTTCGCGTCCCGCGCGAGCGCGTTGTGGATCACGCGGCCGACGTCGCAGAGCCCGATCGGGCCCTCCGGCGCGTCGATCTCGCCGTTGACGAGCTTCAGGACCGTCTCGTTCTGCTCGTGCGAGATGTTCACGCCGTGGCCCAGGTAGCCGTGGTGGAAAAGCTCCTCGCCGTGGTCGCCGACCACCACGATCAGCGTTTCCTCGAGCCGGCCGCTCGCGCGCAGCGTCTCGATCGCCATGCCGAGCACCGTGTCCACGCGGCGCGCGGCGTTCCAGTACGTGCGCAGCAGCCACTCGCGGTTCGCTTCCGTGATCTCCGAGCGGGGGATCGGCTCGTCGAGGAGTGTCGCGGGGATCTTCTCGCTGTCGTACGGGAAGTGCATCTCCTGGAGGTTCATGTACGCGAGGAAGCGACGGTCGCCGAGCGTCCCGATCCACTTCGCGAACTCCCCGACCGGGAGATGGCCCGGCACAACCAGCGAGTTGAGGTCCGTGCCCGCGTACATCCGCTCGCCCGGCATGGAGGACGCGTCCCACCGCACGTCCGCGCGATCCATCCCCGTCCGCCGCGCGATGTCCGCGTGATCCTCGGGCTGGCCGGAGAAGACCCCCGTCGCGTAGCCGAGCGCGCGGAAGCGGTCGATGAGCGACGTGCCTTCCTCCGCGTCCGAGACCGTCCCGTTGAGGATGCCGCAGATCGCGGGGCCCGTGAACCCGAAGTGCGAGATCGCGCGCAGCCGCTGGCCGGGGAGCGCCGAGAGGACCGGCATGACGGGCTTCCCGTCCACCTCGACGTCGAGCAGGTCGTACCGCGCGGTCTCGAGGACGACGAGGAGGACGTTCCTCCGCGCCAGGCGCTCGCCGTCCCATGCCCCCATCGGCGGGCGCACCTCCGCGCGCGGCAGGTCGCCGCCGATCCCGTTCTCGTCGATCCCGTTGCCGGGGATGTCCGCTGCGTAGGGATGGCGCGTGCCGTCGAACGGCGCGTGGTCGAACGGCCTCGTGAGGATCCCGCACCCGTCGCCGTCGAAGTCCGACAGGAACGCGAGCGGCATGCGGTAGAGCCGGTGTGCCTCGACCTTGCCGAGCGTCCGCGCGAGCCGGTCCGACGCCATGAGCGCGAGGGCCGGGAGGAACAGCAGGAGGACGTTGGCGAGGAGGATGCCCCGCGCCGTTCCGAACCGCCGGCCCTGGCGGCTGCCCCCGAGCCCCCCCGAGATCCTCCTGCCGAAGCGCCTGCACAGGAGGATCCACGCGACGCCCCCCGCGACGGCGGCGAGCACGAGCGGCAGGAGCCCCATCAGCTCCGCCCTCACGAACGCGATGGCGCGCCCGAGGTCGCCGCCTCCGAGGTCGCGCGCGACGCCCATGTCGATGCCGTCGCGGAAGTACCGGTAGACGTCGAACTGGATCGTGACGACGACGAAGTAGGCGGCGGCCGTCGCGAGGCCCGCGACCCACGTCCACGAGCGGCCCGGGAGGAGGCGCCGGAGCGCGCCGCGCAGGAGCGCCGTCGCGGTCAGTACGAGCAGGAGCACCTCCGCGAAGAACACGGCGACGAACGCGAGCTTCTCCCGCCCGACGAGCGGCTCCTGCAGGAAGGCGCCGCGGCCGAAGAGGACCGAGTACTTCCGTTCGACGAGGAGCAGGTTGTAGACCGCGACGGGCAGCGCGAGGGAGAGCGTCGTCAGGAGGAGATCCCCCCGCGAACGCACGCGCTCGGCCTCTTCGTGATGCCGCATTGCCCCGTAGTCGCATCGGCCGGGCGGGACCTTGACCGGCGCTGCGGATCGGGGGATGTCTCAACTCGGGACGGGTCGGAGGGGCTCCGGGGAGGTGGCTCCGCCGGGTAAGCTGCGGGCGTGGGCGAGCTCTACCGGGCGCGCGGCGCGAGCAAGGTCTACCACATGGGCGAGGTCGACGTGGAGGCCCTGCGGCCCACCGACCTCGACGTGATCGAGGGGGAGGTGCTCGTCATCCTCGGCCCCTCCGGGTCGGGCAAGAGCACGCTCCTCCATCTGCTCGGCGGCGTGGACCGGCCGACCGCGGGCACGATCCGCTTCCGGGACACCGAGCTCACGGATCTCGACGCGAGGGGGCTCACGCTCTTCCGGCGCCGGCACGTCGGGTTCGTCTTCCAGTTCTACAACCTGCTGCCGAGCCTCACCGCGATCGAGAACGTCGCGATGGCCACGGAGGTCGCGCCGAACCCGCGCGACCCGCGCGAGATGATCGCGCTCGTGGGCCTCGCCGATCGGGCCGACCACTTCCCCTCGCAGCTCTCCGGCGGCGAGCAGCAGCGCGTCGCGATCGCGCGCGCGGTGGCGAAGGCCCCCGACGTGCTCCTCTGCGACGAGCCGACCGGCGCGCTCGACTACCGGACCGGGATCAAGGTGCTCGAGGTGCTGCACCAGGTCAACCACGAGTTCGGGACCACGCTCGTCCTCATCACCCACAACGCGGCCATCGCCGACATCGCGGACCGCGTCGTGCGCATGCGCTCGGGCCGGATCCTCGAGACCCGCGTGAACGAGGCGCCGAAGGAGCCGGGCGCGGTCGAATGGTGATCCGGACGCTGGACCGGAAGCTCCTCCGCAACCTGCACGCGATGCGGGGGCAGCTCCTCGCGATCGTCGTCATCATCGCGTGCGGGGTCGCGTCGTTCGTGACCGTGCTCACCGCCTACCGCGGGCTCAAGTCCACGCGCGACGCCTACTACGCCCGCTACCGGATGGCGGACCTCTTCGTGACGGTCAAGCGCGCGCCGCGCGCCGTCCTCGCGGACCTCGAGCGGGTGGAGGGCGTGCGGCGCGTCGAGGGGAGGATCGTCTTCGACGTCACCCTGGACGTCGAGCGGCTCTGGCAGCCCGCCTCGGGCCGCGTCGTCTCCGTGCCCGACCGGCGTGCCGCGATCCTCAACGACCTGCACCTCACGCGCGGGCGCTGGTTCGAGGGGGACGGGACCGGGGAGGTGATCGTCGCCGAGCGGTTCGCGGAGGTTCACGGCCTCGACGTCGGCGACACGCTCCGCGTGATCATGAACAACAAGAAGGAGGCGCTGCGCGTCGTCGGGCGCGCGCTCTCGCCCGAGTTCACCTACCTGATCCGCGGCGGGACGGAGATCCTGCCCGACGCCGAGCACTTCACGGTGCTCTGGATGAGCGAGACCTTCGCGGAGGCGGTCTTCGACTTCGAGGGCGCCTGCAACGACTTCACGGCGACCCTCGACCCCGGCGCGGCGCTCGAGGACGTGATCGCCGAGTTCGACCGGAGGCTCGACCGGTACGGCGGCCTCGGCGCGTACGGGCGGAGGGACCAGATCTCGAACCGCTACCTCTCGGACGAGATCTCGCAGCTCCGCGGCTCCGCGACGATGACGCCGACGATCTTCCTCGCCGTCGCGGCGTTCACGCTCCACATGCTCATGGCGCGGCTCGTGGCGACCCAGCGGACGCAGATCGCGCTCCTGCGCGCGTTCGGCTACACGACCGCCGAGCTCGTGCGCCACTACCTGAAGCTCGCCCTCGGGATCGGCGTCCTCGGCGCGGCGGCCGGGACGGGCCTCGGCATCTGGTTCGGGAGGAAGGTCGCGGGGATCTACGGCGACTTCTACTCCTTCCCCGTGCTCGCCTTCTCGGTCGACCCCGTCGCCATCGTCGGTGGTTGGGTCGTGTCGCTCTCCTTCGCGGCGCTCGGCGCGATCGGGGCCCTGCGCGCCGTTGCGAGGCTCCTGCCCGCGGAGGCGATGCAGCCCGAGGCCCCGAAGACCTTCCGCCGCATGCGCATGGAGCGCCTGCGGCCCTTCGCGCGCCTCCCGTTCCCGGTCCGCATGATCCTCCGGCACGTCGCGCGCCACCGCATGCGCGCGGCGATCACGGTCGGCGGCGTCGCGCTGTCGGCGGCGATCCTCCTCCTCGCCTTCTTCAGCCTCGGGGCGACGCAGGAGGTCCTCGACCACCAGTTCCGCCTCGCCGACCGGCAGGACGTCCGGCTCTCGTTCCACGAGGCGCGCGGCAAGGGTGCGCTCCTCGACCTCCGCCGGCTTCCCGGCGTGCGCGCGGCCGAGCCGGAGCTCGAGGTGCCGGTGAAGCTCGTCCACGGCCACCGGTCGAGGCGGTCGGGCATCTCCGGGCTCGACGGGGGCTCGACGCTCCACGCGCTCCTCGACAGGGATCTCGCGCACGTGCCGCTCCCGCGCGAAGGGCTGCTGCTCTCGCGGAAGCTGGCGCAGATCCTCGATGTCCGCCCGGGCGACGAGGTGGAGGTGCGCGTGCTCAACGGCAGGAAGCCCGTCCTCTCGATCCCGGTCGAGAGCGTGGTCGACGAGTACCTCGGCATGTTCGCCTATGCCGAGCTCTCGCACCTCTCGCGCTGGATCGGCGAGGAGTACGCGCTCACCGGGGCGCGGCTGTCCGTCGCCGAGCCGCGCGCGATCGGCGAGGCGCTGAAGGAGGTGCCCGCGGTCGCGTCGGTCAACTTCAAGGCGCGCGCGATCGCGTCGTTCCAGGCCACGCTCGAGCAGTCGCAGCACATCTTCGGCACCGTTCTCATCCTCTTCGCGGGCGCGATCACCTTCGGCGTCGTCTACAACACCGCGCGCATCTCGCTCGCCGAGCGGGCACGCGAGCTCGGCACGCTCTCGGTCCTCGGCTTCACGGCCGCCGAGGTGCGCCGCGTGATCGAGGGCGAAAGCTACCTGCTCGCGGCCCTGGCGCTCCCCCCCGGTCTCGGCCTCGGCGCGTTCTTCAGCTGGCTCCTCACGCGCGCCTTCGACACCGAGCTCTTCCGGTTCCCCTTCGTGCTCCACCGGTCGAGCATCGCGCAGACGATCGCGATCATCCTCTTCTTCACGCTCCTCGCGAACCTCCTCGTGCGACGCAGCCTGCGCCGACTGGACATGGTCGAGATACTGAAGGCCCGGGAGTGATGAGGAAGGTCGCCTGGATCGCCGCCGCGCTCGCCCTTCTCGGGGCGGCCTGGTTCCTGCTCCGGCCGGCCGCCGTGAAGGTCGATTTCGCCCGCGTGGCGAGGGGGCCCATCCGCGCGACCGTCGAGGAGGAGGGCCGCACGCGCGTGGTCGACCGGTACCTCGTCTCGATGCCCGTCGCCGGGCGCGTGCGCCGGATCGGGCTCAAGGAGGGGGCCTCCGTGGGGGAGGGCGAGGTCGTCGCCGAGATCGACCCGCTCGAGCTCAAGGGCCGCGTCGCGGAGACCGAGGCGAAGATCGACGCGATCCGCCACCGCAAGGAGGGCGTCCAGACGAAGCTGCCGAAGGAGGAGGAGCGCGAGCGCGCCCGGATCCTCGAGGCGCAGGCCACCGAGGCGCTCGACGTGGCGAAGCGGGAGCTCGAGGCCTCCCGCGCCTCGCTCGTGAAGGCGCAGAAGGACCTTCAGCGCACGAAGGCGGCGCTCGAGACGGGCACCGGCAGCTCGGAGGACGTGGACTCCGCCGTCGCCGAGGAGGTCCGCGCGCGCGAGGAGGTGCGCGCCTGCGAGGTGCGCGTGCAGATCCGCGAGCTCGAGATCCGCGCGACGAAGCTCGACACCGAGATCCTCGAGGCGCGGCTCAAGGACTACGAGTGGGAGGAGAAGGACTACGCGGCGCAGATCGCGGCGCTCGACGCGTCGCTCGCGACGCTCAAGGACGACTTCTCCCGGACGAGGATCAGCTCGCCGGTGACGGGGACGGTCCTGAACGTCTTCCTCGAGAGCGAGCAGGTCGTGCAGGCGGGCACGTCGCTCCTCGAGGTCGGGGACCTGAGACAGCTCGAGGTCGAGGCGGACTTCCTCTCGGAGGACGCGGCGCACATGCGCGCGGGGATGCCCGCGGAGATCTTCGGCAGGGCGCTCGGCGACCGGGTGATCCCGGGGAAGGTCAGGCGCATCCACCCGTCGGCATTCATGAAGATCTCGTCGCTCGGCGTGGAGCAGCAGCGCGTGACCGTGGTCGTCGGGTTCGGGCCGGGCGAGGTGCCCCTCGGCGACCGGTTCCGCGTCGAGGTCCGCGTCGTGCTCGACGAACGCGCGGACGTCCTCCTGGTGCCGGAGGGCGCGCTCTTCCGCGCCCTCGGCGACTGGCACGCGTTCGCCGTCGAGGGCGGCCGCGCGCGCGAGCGGAAGGTCGAGACCGGGCTCCGCGACGGCCGGCGCCGCGAGGTGCTCTCGGGCCTCCGCGAGGGCGAGACGGTCGTGCTCCACCCGGAGTCGATCGATGACGGCACGAAGGTCGAGGCCCTCCCCGGAGCCCCTCCCCTTGAATGAGAAGGAGCTGCTGCGCCGGCTCGTGGAGGTGAACTCCTTCACCGGGAACCGCGACGGCGTGCGGGAGGTCGGACGGATCGTCGAGGGGATGTTCCACCCGCTCGGCTTCTCCGCGAGGTGGATCGGCGACCATCTGGCGCTCGAAAAGGGGGGGGCCGGGGGGCCGCGGCTCCTGCTGGTCGGCCACCTCGACACCGTCTACCCGGAGAACTTCGCGTGGCGCGAGGAGGGGGGCCGGATCTTCGGCCCGGGTGTCTGCGACATGAAGGGCGGCATCGTCGTGATGTGGATGGCGCTCGCGCAGTCCTGTCCGCCCGACGTCACGCTGCTCTTCAACGCGACCGAGGAGGGCGGGTGCGCGGACTTCCCGCCGCTCCTGCGGAGCTTCGTCACGCCCGCGACGCGCGCGTGCCTCGTCTACGAGCCGGGGCTCGAGGAGGGCTCGAAGACGACGGTCGTCACGGAGCGGAAGGGCTCCGGGCGGTTCCGGATCGACGTCGCCGGCCGGCAGGCGCACTCGGGGCACTCGCACGAGAAGGGCGCGAGCGCGATCCGCGAGCTCGCGCGCGTGGTCGAGCGGATCGAGGCGTCGACCGACCGCGCGAGGGGCGTCACGTTCAACGTCGGCACGATCGAGGGCGGGACGACGGTCAACTCGGTGCCGGGGCGCGCGTCGGCGGGCCTCGACCTGCGGGCTTGGACGCCCGCGGACTTCGCGTGGGGCCGCGCGCAGGCGCTCGGTCTCTCGGGCGACGGGTCGGTCCCCGGCACGCGCGTCGAGGTGACCGAGCTGCCCGGCTACCCGCCGTGGCCCGGCAACGAGGGGAGCCGGAGGCTCGGCGAGCTCGCGTGCGCGCTCGATCCCATGATCGTCGCCGGGCGGCGCGGCGGCGGCAGCGACGGGTGCCACCTCTGGGACCTCGTGCCGACGCTCGACGGGCTCGGGCCCGTGGGGCGAAACGCCCACGTCGCGACGGGCAAGGACCCGGAGAGCGTCGATCCCGGCTCGTTCGCGCCCCGCGCGAAGCTCTCGGTCGCCCTCTTCCGGAAGCTGCTCCCGTGATCCGGCTGAAGGACTTCTCTCGCATCGTCTTCTTCACCGGCGCCGGGCTCTCCGCGGAGAGCGGGATCCCGACCTACCGCGGGAAGGGCGGCATCTGGGCGAAGTACGACTACGAGGAGTACGCGTGCCAGCGGGCATTCGATCGCGATCCAGGGAAGGTGTGGGACTTCCACGACGAGCGCCGCCGGCGCGTCTCCGCGTGCGAGCCCAACGAGGGTCACCGGATCATCGCCGCGACCGAGGGCGCGGTCGTCGTCACGCAGAACATCGACGGGCTCCACCAGCGGGCGGGATCGAAGGCCGTGGTCGAGCTCCACGGCTCGCTCTGGCGGGTGCGCTGCGCCGGCTGCCGCACGGTCGCGGGGAACCTCGAGACGCCGATCCGCAGCCGGCGGTGCGCGTGCGGCGCGTGGCTCCGGCCCGACATCGTCTGGTTCGAGGATGCGCTCGATCCCGCGACGGTGCGCGCCGCGGGCGACGCGATCGCGAAGTGCGACCTCCTCGTGAGCGTCGGGACGTCCGGCGTCGTCTACCCCGCGGCGGACCTCCCGCGGCTCGCGCTGGCGCGCGGGGCCGTGACCGTCGAGATCAACCCCGAGGAGACGCCGCTCTCCGGCCTTTACACGCATTGCATGCGGGGGAGCGCCTCGGAGATGCTCCGCCGGATGGCGTGACCCCCCCCCGCCCCCCCGGTTCCGCGGAAAAAGAACGAGACGCCCGGCGGGCCCCTGCGAACGGTGTTCTAGAATCCCCGTCGCTGCCCCGATGCCCCAAGTCACGGTCTTCGTCCCGGCCCCCCTCCGCGCCTGCAGCGGCGGCGCCGCGGAGCTCCGTCTCGAGGCCCCGACCGTGCGCGCCGTGCTCGAGGACCTCGAGCGGCGCCACCCCGGGCTCTACCGGAGCGTCTGCGACGAGACCGGCGCCGTCCGCCGCCACGTGAACCTCTTCGTGAACGAGCTTCACATGCGCGAGCGCGACGGGCTCGACACGGCGCTTGTGCCCGGGGACAAGCTCACGATCCTTCCCGCCGTCTCAGGAGGCTAAGCCATGGCCGAACGCGTGATCCTCTCGATCGGAACCAAGAAGGGACTCTTCGTCGCCGAGGGCGCGAAGTCGCGCAGGAGCTTCTCTTTGCGCGGGCCGTTCGGCACGGGCGTCTCCGTGTACTCGACGCTTCTCGACACCCGCGGCGCGCCGAGGATCTACGCGTCGAGCTGCAACGCGTTCTTCGGGATGAAGGTGCTCCGCTCGACCGACCTCGGGAAGACGTTCAAGGAGACGAAGTCCTGCCCCGCGTTCCCGAAGGAGGACGGCCGCGCGCTCATGAACATCTGGGCGCTCGAGCCGGGCAACGGGAAGAAGGACCTCTGGTGCGGCGTAGAGCCGGCGTCGCTCTTCCGCAGCGAGGACGGCGGCGACTCCTGGCAGCTCGTGGACGGGATCAGCAACCACGAGCACGCGCGCAAGTGGCACCCGGGCAACGGCGGGCTCTGCCTGCACACGATCCTGCCGGACGGCGACCGGGTGCACCTCGGGATCTCGACGGGCGGCCACTACATGAGCGAGGACTGCGGGAAGACGTTTGCGCCCGCGAACAACGGCGTCGGCGCCGGCTTCCTGCCCGACCCCTACCCGGAGTTCGGGCAGTGCGTGCACAAGATCGCGGGGCACAAGGACGCCCCGGGCCGGCTCTACATGCAGAACCACGGCGGCTGGGCGGAGTGGGACGGGCCGGGCGGCCGTCGCCCGGACATCGGCGTGCTCCGGAGCGACGACCACGGCAAGACCTGGCGCTCGATCGCGAAGGGGCTGCCGAGCGACTTCGGCTTCCCGATCGTCGTGCACCCGCACGACCCGGACACGGTCTACGTGATGCCGCACGAGGGGATGACGCGCGCGTGCCCCGGCGGCGCGCCCGCGGCGTGGCGGAGCGAGGACGGCGGCGACTCGTGGCGAAAGCTCGCGAAGGGGCTCCCGAAGAAGGACTCCTACTTCACCGTCCAGCGCGACGGGATGGACATCGACGACCTGAAGACGCCCGCTCTCTACTTCGGGACGACGACGGGGCAACTCTGGATGGGCCGCGACGGCGGCGAGGAGTGGACCTGCCTCTTCGACTCGCTCCCGCCGATCCACTGCGTGAAGGTCGGCGTGGCGTAGGGAGCGCCCGGGAGGCGCACCTGCCGCGACAGGGCGGAGGCGCTCCGCGCGGGCGCTAGAATCCGCGCCGCGGACGCGCATGGGCTGGCTCGGCTCGATCCTCGTCGCCCTCCTCGCCGGCGGGCTCGGGCTCGTCGCCGCGGGCCTCGTCATGAGCGCCTGCGTCGGCTGGTACCGCGTCTCGCACTTCGAGGGCAAGGCCGGGTTCGCCGTCGTCGCGGTCGCGCTGCTCGGGGGGATCGCGGGGCTCATCGTCGGGCTCGTGACCGCGCGCGTCGTCGCGGGCGGCTTCCTCGAGGGGCTCGGGATCTCCTCGGCCATCGTCCTCGCCGCGGCCGGCCTCTCGGCGGGCATCGCCCGCCTCCTTGCCGACATCCCGCCCGCGATCGGCGGCCGGGAGCTGATGCTCGAGATCGAGGTCCGGTTGCCCGTCGGCGCCGGTCCGCCGCCGGCGAGCGGCGGCGGGAAGTCGTACTTCCACCTGCACTCGGTCGTGCGGCACGTGGCGCGGAAGTCGCTCCTCGGCGAGCTTCGCCTCTCCGAGGCGCGGCTCGCGGACGGGCGCTGGATCGTGCCCGGGTCGGTGCACGTCTTCACGGAACGCGGCAAGCGCTCGCTGGGCATCGTGATTGACGGCCAGACGCCCTTCGGCTTCCTCGTGCCCCTTCCGGCGCGCCCGAAGCCCGCGCACGAGGCGTGGAGCGGGTGGCTGCCGCGCCCGCGGCCGCCGAGCCCCCCCTGGCCCGACACGAAGGCCTCGTTCCGCTTCCGCGTGCAAAGGATCGGAGTCGCATGACGCCCCTCCCCGAGGATCAGGCCCGCCGCCTCTCCGGCTTCCCGCCCGTGCTGCTCGCGCTCGTCGAGGCGGAGCTCGAGGCGGGGAACGAGATCGTCGAGATCGCGAGCTGCTTTCCCGCCCCGCCCGCCGGCGCCTGCGTGAAGCTCGCCCGGCCCGTCACGACCCGGCCGCGCCGAAGCGGCGGAGGCATCTCGTTCCTCGACCGCGACAGCTCGCTCTGCGCAGGCGAGTTCTCCGACGGGCGCCGCTGCCATTTCGTCCTCGAGCCGCCGCGCGCGCCGGAGCCCGGGCCCTTCCCCGCGCCCCCTGCGACTCCTCCCGCCGATGCCGTCGCGCGCTTCGCGGCGAGCATGGTGATCGACTACGAGAAGTGGCACGACGGCGTCGGCTACGACCTCGAGGCGCTGCGCAGCGCCTCGGCCGCGGAGCGCGGCCGGATCGAGGGGATGCTCCTCGGCCGCGGCGTCACCGGCTGGCGCGACGTCGAGGCGCTCGCGGCCCTCGGGACGGAGCGGGCGCGCGCCGCCCTCCGGGAGGCCGCCGCGCGGGGCGACCACGAGGTCCGGATGGCCGTCCTCTCGCACGCGCGGGATCTCATGCCCGATGCCGGGCGCACGGCATCGCTCGTCGCCGCCCTGCGCGACGCCGGCTTCTATGGCGGCCTGACGCAGGCCCTGGACGAGGTTGCGGCAAGCCACCCGCCGGAGGTGGTGGACGCGCTGCTCAGGGGCGCGCTCGCGCGCAGCGGGGAGGTCGCGGTGCACTTCGCGGCGATGCTCCTCTACCTCCACGGCAAGGCCGCGGAGCCCTTCGACTGGGCGCAGCGCCCCTTCTTCCTGCGGTTCGGCACCGAGGACCGGGGCGAGCGGGAGGCGGCGTTCCGCGACCTGTGCGATCGGTGCGGGATCGACGCGGGCGCGTACCTCACCGCGCCGCGGCGCGGCGGTGGTTGAGCGCGAGCCAGAGCGCGAGCATCGCGACCGCGAGCGCCATCGTGCGCGTCACGTCGACCGTTCCGGCGTCCATGTACCGCCACGCGCACGCGCCGATCGCGAGGAGCGCCGCGAGAAGCGTCGTCAGGACCGGGAAGTGGTACGCCGCCCACACCGCGAGCAGGAGCAGCGCGCCGACGCCCGCGAGGGCGTACCTGTCCTCGCTCAGGTAGGACCACCCGGGCCGGTCGGCCGACCGGCGGAAGACGCCCACGAGGCAGGAGACGCCCAAGGCCCCGAGGGCCGCCTGCGCCCCGAGGAGCCACAGGGTGTAGCTCGCCCCGAACCGGCGGGGGGTCCGGGGGCGGTCCGCCTCCTCCGTCCGGCGCGGGACCTCCCGGGCTGCCCGGGGGACCGCGACCGGCGCCCCGCACCGGGGACACGAGACGGTCGTTCCGGCGAGATTCGGGTTGAGGCGGAGTCCCGCCCCGCACTTCCCGCAGACGACGTCCACTAGTGGATCTTCGCCCTCTTCGCCTTGAGCCTCAGGCGGCGGTTGCGATTGCTGGGCTTGCTCTTCCGGGTCTTCCGGTTCACGGCGCGCTTGAATCGAAGCATGGGGAGAAAGATCGGCGGAACCAGGCGTCGCGTCAAGGGAATGCATCCCCGGCAGGAGGAAGGGAGGTCTAATGGGGGAGGAATGGCCATGGGTCCGCTTCCCTCGGACGACGGCCTTCTCGTGGCGGCGTTCCGCGCGGGTCGCGGGAGGGCGTTCGACCGGATCGTCGAGCGCCACTACCCGGCGATGCTCCGCGTGGCGGAGCAGCGCTGCGGCGAAGGAGCGCTCGCCGACGACGCCGTCCAGACCGCGCTCGTGCGGGCCCACCGCTACCTCCGGGGCACGGGGCCCGTGGAGAACCTCGGCGCCTGGCTCCGGCGCGTCGTGCACAACTGCGCGACCGACCTTCTCAAGAGCGAGCGGCGCGGGGTGGAACTCACCGAGGACCTCCCGGCCGGGGAGGCGGAAGGGGTGGAGGGGAAGGAGCTCCGGAAGATCCTCGAGGACGCGATCGGAAAGCTCCCGGGGATCTACCGGGAGCCGCTCCTCATGCGCTACATCCACGGTCTCGAGGCGAGGGAGATCGCGGAGCAGCTGAAGGACAACATCCACTCGGTGAAGTCGCGGATCGCGCGCGGCCGGAGCGAGCTGCGGCGGCGCATCGGGGGCGTGCTCAAGAAGGCGGGCTACCTGTGACAAGAAACGACCGGGACGACCGCCTCGACGAGTACCTGGACGGGCTCCTCCCGCCCGAGGAGGCGCGGCAGGTGGAGGAGGCGCTCGCGCGCGATCCGCTGCTCCGCGCCGAACTCGACTCCGTGCGCCGGTTCGCGGGCATCCTCGAGGAGCAGACGCCCGACGGCCACGCCGTCTTCTCCGTCCTCTCGCGCATGCGCGCGCGGACGCGGCGACGCCGGATCCTCGTGCTCGCGCCGCTCGCCGCCGCGGCGGCCGCGCTCGGCCTCTGGTTCCTCCGGCCCCCGGACCCCCCCGACTTGCCCCACGGGCTCTTCCAGATCGCGCAGGAGTGGCTCGCCTTCGGCGAGAGGCTCGGCGAGATCGCGGCCGAGCGTCGCGAGGGGCGGATCCCGCGCAGCGGCGTCGGCAGCCTCGAGATCCCGCCGGCGTCGGCGTACGGGATCGTGTTCCAGGGGGCGCTCGAGAGGCTCGGCGTGGAGATCGACCGCGACGTCGAGGAACGCGTGCTCGGCCTCGTCCGGCGCCACCACGAGGCGATGCGCCGGCGCGGCGGCGGCCTTCCGGCCGAGTGCGAGCGGGCCGAGGCGTCGCTCGCGCTCTACCGCGAGATCGTGCAAGTCGCCGGCCGGGAAGTCGCCGACGCGTACTACGACGTCTTCCGCCCCGGCGTCGCGGATCCGGAGACGATCGAGCGCGTGCGGCCGGACAGCCTGCAGTTCGTCGTCGCCGACCACGAGCGTTACCGCGAGGCGTATCGGAAGGCGGTCGAGGACCTCCGGCGCCGGTTCGGGGACGGAAGCGTCGCGGTCGTGCTCGAGCAGCTTGCCCCGAGGGATCTCCACGCGCTCTGGTACGACGCGACCCTCGAAGGCGTCGGGCGCGAGGCGGTGCTCGCGATCCGCGCCTCGCTCTGCGAGGCCGCGCTCTCGGCGGGCGCAGACAAGCTCTACGTCGAGGGCTGATCCGGGGGCGCCCCCGAATGAGGTCTCCCCTTCGGAAAACCCGAACCCGGAGAGTCGGGCTCTTTCCGGGTGCGGAATCCGCCCCACCTCCGGGGGCATGTGTGCCAGAATCTGTCCCGTGTTGCGCCCAGGGCGCAGTGGGAGGAGATATGGCGAACACGGTTTCCGAGCGCGAAGAGACCATCCGGCGGCGTGTCGAGGAGGAGCGCGCGCGGCGTCTCGACGAGGCGGGGCTCCTCGAGCAGAAGGAGCCGTTCCGAAAGCCCGTCGAGCGCCCCTTCACCGCGGCGCAGAAGGCGCACACGACGATCCTCATCAGCGGGCTCACCGTGAAGCACGAGGAGTTCGTCCTAGGCTGCCTCGAGGGGTTCGGCTACCTCTGCGAGCGGCTCCCGGTCCCCGACGTCCGCTCCTTCGAGCTCGGCAAGGAGTACGGGAACACCGGGCAGTGCAACCCGACGTACTTCACCGTGGGCAACCTCGTGAAGCACCTCCAGGGGCTGCGCGAGCAGGGGAAGCCGAAGCAGCGGATCCTCGAGGACTACGTCTACCTGACCGCAGGCGGCTGCGGGCCGTGCCGCTTCGGGATGTACGAGTCCGAGTACCGGCTCGCGCTCAGGAACTCGGGGTTCGACGGGTTCCGGGTCCTCCTCTTCTCCCAGACCGGCGGGCTCGAGCAGGCGCAGGTCGAGGCGGGCCTCAAGATGGACCTCGACTTCTTCCTGACGCTCGTGTCGTCGCTCGCGATCGGCGACCTCCTGAACGAGGTCGGCTACCAGATCCGGCCGTACGAGGTCGAGGCGGGCGCGACCGACCGCGCGCTCGAGCGCTGCACGGAGATCATGCGAGCGGCGCTCCGCGACCGCTCCTTCACGAAGACGGCGGAGAGGCTCGGTCGCGTGCCCGTCGCGGGCAAGGCAGCCAGGTTCCTCCAGTATCTTCTCACGCGCCACTACACGAACGCGCTCGAGGAGTGCCGGAAGGTCCTCGCCGCGATCGAGGTGGACCGGTTCCGCGTGAAGCCCACGGTGAAGGTCACCGGCGAGTTCTGGGCGCAGACGACCGAGGGGGACGGCAACTACAGGATGTTCCGCTTCCTCGAGGGCGAGGGCGCGGAGGTGCTCGTCGAGCCCATCCTCACCTGGCTCTGCTACCTCGTCTGGCAGGTGAAGCAGAAGGAGAGGCAGCGGTTCGGTTCGAAGGGCGCGCGGAACCCCTTCACGCACGCCTACCGGGTCGGGCGCATCGCGCTCGCGGAGCGGCTGCTCGGGCGCATGTACGACCGCCTGCGGGCGGCGCTCGGCGGCACGACGCACAAGCTCGTCAACCAGCTTCATCTCCAGCGGCTCGGCCACCCCTTCTACAACACCAACGCCGAGGGCGGCGAGGGGCACCTCGAGGTCGCGAAGAACATCTACTACTTCCACAAGAACCTCTGCCACATGGTGCTCTCGCTGAAGCCCTTCGGGTGCATGCCGTCGACGCAGTCGGACGGTGCCCAGGCCGGGGTCGTCGCGAAGTTCCCCGACATGATCTACCTCCCCGTCGAGACCTCCGGCGAGGGCGAGATCAACGCGCACTCCCGCGTGCAGATGGCGCTCGGGGAGGCCCGCAGGAAGACGAAGGAGGAGTTCGCCCGCGCGCTTGCCGACAGCGGGCGCACCGAGGCGGAGCTGCGCGCCTACGTCGACGCGCACCCCGAGATGCGGTCGGGCCTCTACCCCGTGCCCGAGGACCACCGCTACGCCGGGACGGCGGCGCGCTTCGTCGCGCACGTCGCGCGGCGGATGGGAGCGGCGCGGTGATCCGGTACCGGATCGGCCTCGACGTCGGCTCGACGACGGTGAAGGCGGTCGTCGTCGACGCGGCGAACGACGCCGTCGTCTGGAAGGACTACCAGCGCCACGAGACGCGGCAGGCGGAGAAGACGCTCGAGTTCCTCAAGGCGATGGGGGAGGCCATGGGGAACCCCCCTGCGAACGACGTGCGCGTCTTCGTCACCGGCTCGGGCGGCGCCTCCCTCTCGGCCCACCTCGGCGCCAAGTTCGTCCAGGAGGTCAACGCGGTCTCGCTGGCCGTCGAGAAGCTCTACCCCGAGTGCAACTCGGTCGTCGAGCTGGGCGGCCAGGACGCGAAGATCATCATCTTCAAGGAGGACCCGGAGAGCGGCCGCAAGCGGAAGATCCCGTCGATGAACGACAAGTGCGCGGGCGGCACGGGCTCCGTGATCGACAAGATCAACCTGAAGCTCGGGATCCCGGCGGACGAGCTCTGCCGGATGGGCTACAAGGGACTGAAGCTCCACCCGGTCGCCGGCAAGTGCGGCGTCTTCGCGGAGACCGACATCAACGGCCTCCAGAAGCAGGGGGTGCCGCCCGACGAGCTCATGGCGTCGCTCTTCGAGGCGATCGTCCAGCAGAACCTCTCCGTCCTCACGCGCGGCAACACGCTGCGGCCGAAGGTGCTGCTGCTCGGCGGCCCCAACACCTTCGTGCGGGGGATGATGGAGGCGTGGCGCACGAACATCCCGAAGGTGTGGGAGGAGCGCAAGGTCTCCCTTCCCGAGGGCGTGGATCCGGAGTCGCTGATCGTCGTCCCGGACGACGCCCAGTACTTCGCGGCCTTGGGCGCGGTCGAGTTCGGCAAGGAGGAGCCCGACTGCTCCGGGTGCTACCGCGGCATCGAGCCCCTCCGCGACTACCTGAAGAACGGCGCCGGCGCCGGCCAGAAGAAGAAGGCCTCGGGCAAGGGGCTCGCGAAGGAGGCGGGCGATCTCGAGAAGTTCAGGGACCGCTACCGGCCCGAACCGTTCACGCCCGCGCGGTTCGACCGCGGGCAGAGGGTCGCGGCGTTCCTCGGCATCGACGGAGGTTCCACGTCCACGAAGGCGGTCCTCCTCTCGCCGGAGCGCGAGATCCTCGCCAAGTCGTACGGCCTCTCCGCCGGCAACCCGATCGAGGACACGAAGCACCGCATCAAGGAGCTCCGCGACTACGTCGAGGGGCAGGGCGCGACGCTCGAGATCCTCGGCGTCGGCACCACGGGCTACGCGAAGGACATCCTGAAGGACGTGCTCAAGGCGGACGCGGCGATCGTCGAGACGGTCGCGCACACCGAGAGCGCGCTCCACTTCTACGACGACGTGGACGTCGTCTGCGACGTCGGCGGCCAGGACATCAAGATCATCGTGCTGAAGAACGGCAAGGTGAAGGACTTCAAGCTGAACACGCAGTGCTCGGCGGGGAACGGCTACTTCCTCCAGAGCACCGCGCGGAACTTCGGCGTCGACGTCCGCGACTACGCGGACCAGGCCTTCACCGCCGGCAACTACCCGGAGTTCGGCTACGGCTGCGCCGTCTTCATGCAGAGCGACATCGTGGACTTCCAGCGGCAGGGGTGGGCCCCGAACGAGATCCTCGCGGGCCTCGCCGCCGTGCTGCCGAAGAACATCTGGCTCTACGTCTCGCGCATCCCGAACCTCGCGAAGCTCGGAAGGCGCTTCGTCCTCCAGGGCGGGACGCAGCACAACATGGCGGCCGTGAAGGCGCAGGTGGACTTCATCCACGACCGCTTCCGCGACGACAACGGCACGGTGCCCGACGTCTTCGTGCACAAGCACACCGGCGAGTCGGGCGCGATCGGCGCGGCGCTCGAGGCCGCGCGCCTCCACGACGGCGGCGTGCGGACGCAGTTCATCGGCCTCGACGAGGTGGCGCGGATCGGCTACAAGGCCTCGCGCAACGAATCGACGCGCTGCTACTTCTGCAAGAACAAGTGCCTCCGCACCTTCATCGACGTGAACCTCTCGGGCGCCCCTGCCCCCGAGCCCCCTGACCCCCAGGCGCCGGTCGTGCCCGGCGACAAGCTCGACAAGGACACCCGCCGCCTGATCATCGCCACCTGCGAGAAGGGCGAGGTCGAGAACATCGACGCGATGAAGAAGATCAAGGCGGGGATGGACGAGGTGAAGCGCACGAACCCGAACCTCGTCGAGCACGCCGCGAAGCGCGCCTTCGGCGACTTCAAGCCGGCGGCGGTCGCGGACGCGCCGCCCGCGCGTGCATGGACGAAAACGGCGAAGGAGCGCGCGGAGCTCGTCAAGCGGCGCGCGACGCTCCGCTTCGGGATGCCGCGCGTCCTCAACATGTACTCGCTCGCGCCGTTCTTCACGGCGTACCTGCAGAGCCTCGGCGTGCCGGCGCGAAACCTCGTCTTCTCGGACGTGACGTCCGAGGCGCTCTATCGGGAGGGCGCGCGGCGCGGCTCGATCGACCCGTGCTTCCCGAGCAAGGTCTGCATCGCGCACGTGCACAACCTCGTCTACGTGCACCACCGGAAGGAGCCGCTGACGCACGTCCTCTTCCCGATGATCGACGCGCTGCCGTCGCCGCTCCGGAACACGCAGGCCTCGCGCGCCTGCCCGACCGTCACGGCGACGCCCGAGGCGGTCAAGGCGGCGTTCACGAAGGAGGGCGACGTCTTCAAGGAGCACGGGATCGCCTACCTCGCGCCGTTCGCGGACTTCGCGGACGAGCAGCTCCTCGAGGAGCAGATGCGCCGCGCGTTCGAGCCCGTGCTGGGAGTCTCGCGCGAGGAGAACGCGCGCGCGTGCGCGGAGGGCTGGAAGGCGCTCCGCGGTTTCGACAAGGACCTGCGCGACCGCGGCCGGGAGGCGCTCCGGGAGCTCGAGCGCGACTTCCGCGTCGGCATCGTCGTGCTCGGCCGGCCGTACCACAACGACCCGGGGATCAACCACGAGATCCTCGTCGAGCTGCAGAAGCGCGGCTACCCGATCCTGACGCAGGATACGCTGCCGGTGGACGACGAGACGCTCGATCCGCTCTTCCGCGAGGACGTCGAGCAGGGTTTCGTCACGGACCCGCGCGACATCACGGACGTCTGGAAGAACTGCTACAGCGAGAACACGAACCGCAAGGTGTGGGCGGCGAAGTTCGTCGCGCGCCACCCGCTGCTCGTGGGCCTCGAGCTCTCGAGCTTCAAGTGCGGCCACGATGCGCCGATCTACACGGTCGTCGAGGAGATCGTCGAGAGGAGCGGGACGCCGTTCTTCTCCTTCCGCGACATCGACGAGAACAAGCCGAGCGGGTCGATCAAGATCCGCGTCGAGACGATCTCGTACTTCCTCACGAGATACAGGCAGGACCTCCTGCGGGATCGCAACAAGCGGCTCCAGATCGAGGAGGAGATGCGCGAGTTCGAGGCCCGCCTCCGGGAGGAGGTGGGGGTGCCCGCGGGGGAGGAGGAGGTCGCGGAGCGGAGGTTCTCGGCCGGATGACCGCGAACGCGAACGGCATCGAGTCGATCCGGCAGCGCCTCTGGCACGGCGAGACCCTCTGCCTGCGCTTCGGCGAGGGGATCGGCTTCGACGTGTGGGTCGAGAAGTACGGGAGCCCGCCGCAGGTCTTCTTCGAGGGGCGCGCGCGCCCCCTCGAGGAGCTCGACGCGGTGATGGCGCGGATCGCCGACTACCTCGCGCAGGGCGAGGTGCGCGTGATCTGGAACGCGGAGATCCCGACGAAGCGCGACCGGCCGGGGGCGTGACCGAAGCCCGGATGGCGGCGGGACCCGGGCGGGGGATCGGGCGCGCCCCAGGGAGTGACGCCCGCCAGCAGGCCAGCGCGCGCCGGGTCACGGCGCGACGGTCGTTCCGGGCTCTCGGTCGCTGTAGGAGAATGGGGCCATGGAGTACCGTCGGCTCGGAAGCTCGGGTCTGAAGGTCAGCGCGGTGGGCCTCGGCACGTGGCTCAACTTCGGGAGCCATCTCGTCGACCGCGAGGCGGGCCGGCTCGTCCGGCAGGCGATCGAGGGCGGCGTCAACATGATCGACACGGCCGACGTCTACGCGGACGGGAAGGCCGAGGAGCAGCTCGGGCGGCTGCTCGAGGGGGTGCCGCGCGAGAGCTACGTCCTCGCCACCAAGGCCTTCTTCCCGATGGGCCCCGGGCCGAACGACAAGGGGCTCTCGCGGAAGCACCTCTTCGAGAGCGTGCACGCGTCCCTCAGGCGCCTCGGCACGGACTACGTCGACCTCTTCCAGTGCCACCGGCACGATCCGGAGACGCCGGTCGAAGAGACGGTCCGCGCCTTCGACGACCTGATCCGGCAGGGGAAGGTCCACTACTGGGGCGTGAGCCTCTGGTCGGCCATGCAGATCGAGGAGGCGATCGCCGTCGCGAAGGAGCTCGGCGCCGTCCCCCCGGTATCGAACCAGCCGCCGTACAACCTGCTGAATCGCGAGATCGAGGCGGAGGTGGTGCCCGCGTGCAGGCGGTACGGCCTCGGCGTCCTTGCCTTCTCCCCGCTCGCGCAGGGAGTCCTCACCGGCAAGTACCTCGAGGGGACGCGGCCAGGGGACTCCCGCGTGGCGGACCCGCGCCGGAACCAGTTCATGCAGAAGTACATGGGCGAGCAGCAGATGCGGAAGGTCGCCGGGATGCGCGATCTCGCGAAGGCGGCGGGGATGTCGATGGCGCGGCTCGCGCTCGCGTGGGTGCTCGGCAACCCGATCGTCGCGAGCGTGCTCGTGGGCGTCACGACCGAGGCGCAGCTCGCGGAGAACCTCGCCGTGGCCGGTACGAAGCTCGACCCGGGCCTCAAGGCCGGGCTGGACGGGCTGTTCGCGCCCGCGTGACGCCTAGGTGACGCGGCGCACGAGCTCGTCGCGGCGCTGGTCGCGCAGCCGGTTCCACGCCGCGCGCGGCGGCTCCGCGCTGACGAGCACGACCTGCCCGTCCTCGATCGCGTCGTGGAGCTGCCGGAGCATCGTCTTCGCGTTGAGGAGCCCCTTCGACAGGAGGACGACGGCGCGGTCGCCGCGCTCGAGCGCCTCGCCGAGCGCGCGGTGGCCCGCGAGCCACTTCACCCCTCCCTCCCCGAGGAGCCCCGCCCTTCCCGCCACCTGGAGGACGTAGGGCCCGTCGTCGCCCTTGAGCTTCCCCGGGAACTCCGGGTCCTTCGCCGTGATCACGCGGACGCCGAGCTGCGCGAGCGCCTTCAGGTCCGCCGCCTCGTGCTCGATCACGTTCCCCGGGAAGTCGCCGGGCTTCGGGCCGTCGCCGTTCGCGATGCGCGCGACCTCCGCGCTCGGCAGCGCCGTGCGGAACGCGAGCGCGAGCCACGCGGCAAGCTCTTGTTCCTTCAGGCGAGGGGGCTCCGGGGGCACGCGGCCATCGTACCCGGCTACTTCGCCCACGGCCGCAGGCGCGCATATCGGGAAAGCGCCCGATCGGCCTCCTCCTCCCTGCCCTCCATCGCGTAGAGCCGGTGCAGCAGGAAGTGGAGGTCCGCATCGTCGGGCCGCTCCCGCGCGCACTCCTCGAGCACCGGGATCACGCGGGCGCGAAGCTCCGGCCGCGCCGCGATGTAGCCGTACGCCGTCCTCTCGTAGCGGCTCGCGAGCGCGATCGCGGCCGCGCGGCGGAGGACGAGGCTCGGATCGCCGAGCAACGGCTCGAGCGCCTCCGGGTGGCGCCGCGCGACGCCGTCGATCGCCGCCTTGCGCACGAGCGGGTGAGGATCCGCGAGCGCCGGCCGCAGGTCCGTGTCGTACGCCGCGAGGAGCGACGCGGCGCCCGCGCGGTAGACGGGATTCGGGTCGGCGAGGAGCTTCCCGAGAGGCTCCTTCGCGTCGGGCCTCCGCGCGCGCCCCGCGGCGATCGCCGCCGCGAGCGGCACGCGGTGGTTCCTCGCGTCCGCCTCGGGATACCACGCCTCGAAGTGCGGGTACTCCCAGCCGGGGTACTCCGTGAGGTGGCAGCTCCTGCACGCGTTCGGGAGGCCGTGCCGCCTCGTGTTCTCGATCGACGGGATCGAGATCGTGTGGTCGCGCACCTGGCCGTGGCCCCCCTCGATGACGAGCGGCGGCATGTGGCAGTTGACGCAACGGCTCCCCGCGCTCCCGGGCTCGTGGTGCGTGTGCGCGGCGAGGTCCTTCGCGATCCCGTCGTGGCACTGCGTGCAGATCCAGTCGTCGTCGAGCGGCCGGATGAGGTCGCCCGGGATCGTGCCGCCGCCCGGCGCCGCGCGGCCGTGGGGCTCGTGGCACTTCGTGCAGCGGATCGGACCGCACCGGGCCTCGAGGATCGGGATGTAGTTGTGGATCAGCTCCTTCGCGCGGCCGTCCGGATGGAGATGCTTCTCGTCCTCGAGCCCCGCGAGGTCGAAGCTCCCGTAGAGGTCGTCGCCGGGGAGGAATCCCGTCTTCACGAGGATGTTCTCGGAGTGGCACTGCGCGCACACCTGGTTCGAGCGCTCGATGTCGAGCTTCACCGGGTTCACGACCGGATCGGGCACGTCCCGCACGTGGCGCCACTTCTCCG
>WYBS01000150.1 GCA_011525755.1 Planctomycetaceae bacterium | reverse complement strand
TAGGCCGTGCGTCGCGCCCGGGCGTGGGCGGGGCGGCCTCCGAGCGGGGCGCCAGCGCCGCGAAGACGGGCTCGAGCCGCTGCACCGGGCCGGCCTCGCCGCCGATCATCAGGCAGTAGCCGTTGTCGAGGCCCCAGACGCCGCCGCTTGTGCCGACGTCGACGTAATACAGGCCGCGCCGGGCGAGCTCCGCGGCGCGGCGCAGGTCGTCGCGGTAGTGCGAGTTGCCGCCGTCGACGACGACATCGTCGGCCTGCAGGTGCGGCAGCAGCGCTTCGATCGCCGCATCGACCGCCGCAGCCGGGAGCATCAGCCAGACGATGCGCGGGGGCTCGAGCCGTTGTGCCAGCTCGGCCGACGAGGCGGTGCCGCGCGCGCCCTCATCGGCGAGCGCCTGGACCGCCGCGGAGTGGATGTCGTGGACTACGCAGGCGTGCCCCGCGCCGAGCAGCCGCCGGGCCATGTTGGAACCCATGCGGCCCAGTCCGACCATTCCGATCTGCATGTCGACCTCCTCGGGCCGTCGCCTGCCTCATCGCCTCGCATCGAGGCAAGCCGCGCGGGCGCCGGACGATTCGCGCGACAGGGGATTCTAGCCGGCCGGATCGGCCTCGTGGAGAAGGGGCGGGGCCCTGCGGGCCCCCCAGCCCGCGGGGCGAGCGTGGACTTCGTCCGGCGGACTGGGCCCAGGGAGGCTCGGAGCCGGCGCCATCCTGAGCGTCCGCCCTGTGCCCCCCGGAGCCCGGGTAGTGTAGGCGAGCTGCCCCGAGCCGGTACGCGTTCGCGCGGCTGTGGCGATCCGCCTCCGCGGCGAACGTGTCCCGGAGCGTCATGCGAGCCTCCCCGCGGCGAGCCGGCGCACGAGGCCCAGGAACGCCGCGCCCCACGCGAGGAGCGAGAGGTACACGAACACGGCGGGGATCGCGTCGAGGAACGGGAGGCTGGCGGAGACGGAGAGGCGGTGCGTGGAGACCGTGTACATCCCGAGCGGGAAGACCGCGCCCCAGTAGAGCGGGTCGTAGACGAGCGGGAACCGCTTCGTGCCGTGGCGCCAGAAACCGAGGATCAGGAGCATCGGGATCCACCACGTCGCGGTCGCCCAGAAGAGGATCGTCATGCCCTTGAGGAACGGCAGCAGCCCCGAGAGGAGCGGGGAGCCAGGGGCACCGTCGATCAGGAACGTGCCGGCGAGGGCGGAGATGGCCATCGCCCCCATGTTGATCCAGTACGGCGGGGAGAGGTGGGACGGGTCAAGGACGAAGAACGTGTAGCGGTAGAAGATGAGCGAGATGATCCAGATGTAGAGCATGCCGCCGCCGAGCCAGAGGGCGAGTGCGAGGAACCGCATCCCTTCCTGCGCGCCTCCCGCGTGGGCCGCGATCTGGCTCGCGAGCACCGAGACCGACTGCGTCGCGACGACCGAGACGAGCCAGCCGCCGTTGAGCCCCTCGGCGAGGCCCGGCTTCGCGTGCTTCACCGTCAACGCCGCGAAGATCGCGTACGTGAGGAAGGCCCAAAGCGCAAAGCCGCAACACCACAGCGGCCAGGCGAGCGCGAGGCTCCCGCGGAGCAGCAGGAACTGGCTCCCGAGCACGCACGTGCCCGCTACCAGCGTGAAGAACCCCACGCCGCGCGCGTGGTCCGTCAGGTCGGCGATGAAACGGTCGCGGCAAAGCGCGATCCGCGACCCGAGCAGCACCCAGAGCGCCGCGTAGAAGAGCACGTTGAGCCAGAGCAGCGCGTCCGAGAGGAGGTCGAGGCCGCGGAGCCGACACGCGATCGAGACGATGCCCGTCGCCATCACCATCGCGAAGTACGCGGGGTGGAGGTCGCGCAGCCCGCCCTTGGCGTTCATTCCAGGCGGAAGATGTGGAAGAGGAGGCCCACGTTGAGGCCGAGGCAGACGAGGCTCGCGACCGCGGCGGGGAGCACGACCGAGTCGTCGCCGCCGAGCCACGCGTTCGTCGTGGCGGTGAGGAGCCAGAGCTGCACGACGAGGAGCACGAGCAGCACGCTCAGGATCCCGTAGACGATGACGCCCTTCTCGCCTGTGGCGAGCGGTCTCCCGCGCGGCGTCGGGTCTTTCATTGCGACTCCAGCCTCACGCCCGTGGCGTAGATCTCGCCGTCGCGGACGTCGAGCGTGACCGTCGGCAGCGCCCGGCGCGGCGGCCCGGCGATCGGCCGCCCCGTCGAGAGGTCGAAGTACCCCTGGTGGCACGGGCAGCGCAGCCGCCCCTTCGCCACCTCGGGCAGCACGGCGCACATCAGGTGGGTGCACTCGCTTCCGTAGGCGAGGAACTCGCCTTCGCGCCGGCGGATGAGGAGGCAGGGATCTCCGTCCGCGGGGTACCGGAACGCGATCGCGCCGCCCACGGGGACATCGACGACCGACGCGATGCGAAGCCGAGGAGGTGCGGGGGCACGGCGCGCCAGCGCGCTCCGGAGGAGCATCGAGACCTGGCCCGTCGCGAAGGCGCCGCTGACGAGGACCACGTACTTCGCGAAGTCGCGCCTCGCGACGTACGCGTCCTCCGCGACGTCGATCGGGAAGTCGCGCCGCCAGCGCGGCTGGTCCCGGAAGGGCCGGCCATCGGGAGTGCGGGGGCTTTCGGCTTCCGTCATCAGGGATTCCCCTCCGTGAACATCGCCGCCATCGGGTCCTTCGCCTCCTCCTCGTTCAGGGCGGCGGTGACGTCGAGCGACAGGACCTCGCTCTCCTTCGGCACCATCACGCGGACTTTCGTGGAGATTGTCTGCTGTCCGAACCGGAAGGCGTGGACGAAGGTCGAGCGCGGGCGAAGCGTCCGGATCTCCTCCTCGGTGCCGAAGCAGAGCGCCTGGCTCGGGCAGACGGTCGCGCACATCGGCTTCAGGCCGACGGACGTCCGGTCGTAGCACATGTCGCACTTCATCATCAGCTCGAAGCCGACGTTCATCTTCGGCACGCCGAACGGGCACGCCAGCACGCAGTTGCTGCAGGCGATGCAGCGCGCCTTGCGCGCGCTCTGCACGACGCCGTCCTCGGTCCTCTTGATCGCGTCGGCGGGGCAGACCTCGGCGCACGTCGGCGAGTCGCAGTGCATGCAGATCGTCGGGACCGTCTGCGGCGAGTCGCCCCGCCCCACGTACTCGAGGTGGATCATCGAGTGCCCCTTGTGGGTGTCGCACTCGGAGCAGGCGTGGACGCAGGACTGGCAGCCGATGCAGCGGCGCGGGTCGATGAAGAAGTGCCGGTCCGCCGGGACGGGCATGCTACTGCTGCGCCTCCCGTTCGCTGGCGTAGGGGGGCGGCCCCTCCGCCTTGCGCACGCGGGCCGCGCACGCCTTGTACTCGGGGATCTTCGAGATCGGATCCTGGGCCGAGTTCGTGATCCGGTTGACGCTCCTCGGTCCCGCCCAGTGGTACGGGATGAAGATCGTGTCCGGCCGGATCGTGCGCACGACCTGCGCCTTGAGCGTGCAGGTCCCGCGCCGAGTCTCGACCGTGGCCCAGTCGCCGTCCCCGATGCCGAGCCTCTCCGCGAGCCTCGGGTGCATCTCGATCCGCGGCTCCGGGTACTGCTCCACGAGCGGGCCGATCCTCCGCGTCTGCGTGCCGGATAGGTACTGGCTCACGACGCGCCCGCTCGTGAGGAAGATCGGGTAGTCCGCGTCCGGGTCCTCCGCCGGCGGCGCGTAGCGGGCGACGACGAAGCGTGCCTTGCCGTCGGGGAAGTAGAAGGGACCCTTCCCCTTCGCGATCGGGTTCCACGAGTCGGGCTCGAAGAGGCGCGGCGTGCCCGCGTGCTCCTCCCTGGGACAGGGCCAGAAGACCCCGTGCTGCTCCTCGATCTTCTCCCACGTCATGCCGGAGTAGTCGGCGATCCCGCCCGCGCTCGCGCGGCGCAACTCGTCGAAGATCTCCCGCGGCGAGGCGAACGTGAAGCCCTTCTCCCGGCCGAGCGCCTTCGCGAGATCCTGGATGACGCGCCAGTCCTCGCGCGCCTCGCCCGGCGGGTCGACGGCGCGGCGGATCCGGATCACGCGGCCCTCGACCTGCGTGATCGTACCCTCGTCCTCCTCCTGGAGCGAGCCGGGCAAGACGACGTCCGCGTGTCGCGCGGTCTCGTTCAGGAAGAAGTCGATCACGACGTAGAAGTCGAGCTTCTCGAGCATCCTCCTGACGAAGGAGCTGTCGGGGAGCGAGACGACGGGGTTGAAGCAGATGCTGACGAGCCCCCGCACCCCCCCCTGATCCACCCTCCGGAAGATCTCGTACGCGTCGACGCCCGGCCCCGGGATGTCGCCGGGCGCGATCCCCCAGACCTTCGCCACGTGCTCTCGTGCCGCCGGGTCGGAGAGGTCGCGCGCGCCGGGGAGCTGGTCGCACTTCTGGCCGTGCTCGCGCCCGCCCTGGCCGTTCGCCTGGCCCGTGATCGTCGCGTAGCCGCAGCCCGGGCGGCCGATGCGCCCCGAGGCGAGCACGATGTTGATCGCGCCGAGGACGTTCTGGACGCCATGGCTCGAGTGCTCGATGCCGCGCGAGTGGAGGAGGAAACTCGTCTCCGCGGTGCCCCACCATTCGGCCGCCTGCCGGATGGCCCTCTCCGCGATCCCCGTCGCCTCTGCGGTGCGGCGCGGCGGCCACTCCTTCACGTGCGCGGCGACCTCGTCGAAGCCCGTCGTGTGTGTCTCGACGAATTTCCGGTCGATCCAGCCGTTCTCGATCATCAGGTGGAGGATGCCGTTGAAGAGCGCGATGTCGCGGCCGGGGCGGACGGGCAGGAAGAGGTCGGCGGTGCGGGCGATCGGCGTCATGCGCGGATCGACGACCACGACTTTGGCGCCCCGCTCGCGCGCCTGCCACACGTAGTCCGTCGTGATCGGCGCGCACTCCGCGACGTTCGCGCCGCTGATCCACACGACGCCGGCGTCGGGGATGTCGGACCAGGGGTTCGCGGCGCGGTCGATGCCGAAGGCCTTCTTGTTGCCGGCCGCGGCGCTGACCATGCAGAGCCGGCCATTATAGTCGATGTTGCTCGTCTTGAGGCACACGCGGGCGAACTTGCCCATCAGGTAGGCCTTCTCGTTCGTGAGGCTCGCGCCGGTGAGGACCGCGACCGCGTCGGGGCCGTGCTCGCGCTGTACGCGCGCGATGCCGTCGGCGGCGAGGCGGATCGCCTCCTCGTAGCACGCGGGGCGGAACCCGCCCTCCGCGCGTTCGTCGCGCACGAGCGCCCGGAGCAGGCGGTCCGGGTGCGAGCCCTGGAGGTAGCGCCGCACGCCCTTCGGGCAGAGGAGCCCGTGGTTGAAGGGGAACTCCTCCCACGGCTCGAACCCGATGATCCGGTTGTCCTTCACCTTGAGCTGGATGCCGCACTGCTGCCCGCAGAAGCAGCAGTGGGTCTTCACGACGCGGTCGGGCTCGACGCCGCGGTCGAGGCGGTCGCCCTCGGGGAAGGCGAGGTGCGGCCCGAACCGGCCGATGATCTCGAGATCGCTCCTCGGCAGGTGCGCCATCCCTACACCTCCTCCGCCCCGCCGCCGAAGCACCGGCCCTGCGCGAGGGCGAGCAGCGACCGCCGGCACCTGGGGCACACGCGCTGGTAGTGGTCGGCCCTCTGGGCGAGCTCGTAGCGGTAGCCGAGCTTGCGTTCCACCTCGATCAGGTCCTCCACGTGCATGAGCGAGGCGTACGGCTCGCCGCAGCGGGCGCACCGCGCCTGCTCGCCGCGCTCGCCGGCGTCCTTGTAGAAGGCGGCGCCGAGCTGGGCCGGCCGCTGGAAGATGTGGAAGAACTTGCCGAACGGGAGCCAGAGCAGCGCGGTGATGACGGTCACGGCGTGCAGGATCGAGAGGAATTCGTAGGCGTAGCCTCGCATCCACTCGTAGCTCACGACGAGCATGAGGCCGGTGACGCTGATCGAGAAGAGCAGCATGAGCGGCAGGAAGTCCTCACCGAAGCGCTGGAGGGCGGCCGCGTCGCGGTCGCGCATCCGCCGGCGCATCGCGAGCATCACGCCGGCGATGACGAGGAGCGACGCCCACGAGAGGCCGTGGAAGACCAGGCCCGCGAGCAGCGAGTCGACGTGGAACGCGAGCGTCGGGAAGCCGAAGACGTAGGTGACGTAGCGGCCGTGCTCACCCGCGGCCGCCTCGAAGTGGATCCAGCCGAAGACCAGGGGGAACGTGATCAGTACGGCGAGGACGGTGCCCGCCATGATGAGCCAGTGGGCGGCGCCGCGCGCGACGTGGCGGCGCCAGATGAAGCGGTTGAGCGCGAAGACGACGAGGAGCCGGTGCCCGAGCAGCGCGAGGTTGCGAAGGAGGGCCCGGGGCCGCAGGAAGACCTGCCAGCCGCGCCTCCACAACATCGCCGTGGGCGGGCGCTGGAGCCACATCGCGTAGCGGTACGCGATGCCGAAGGTGGCGAAGAGCGTCGCGAACGTGTAGGCGACGAGCGCCGCGTCGAGGTGCGAGAGGCGGCGTGAGCCGACGAGGATGAGGCCGCCGAGGATCCCCGTCGCGAGGAGTCCGCATCCCACCGAGCGACCGGCTGCACGTTCCACCGACCCATTCCATACCATGTACGCGCGCGCATGGAAGGCCGGAGGACCCGGGAACCATGCAGCGTCTTGCGTCGGCGCCGCATGTACGGGAGGATGCCCACTTGGATGCGATCATGTCCGTATCCACAGACATGCGAGCGCGGGGTGTCCCCCCATCGAACATGAGCTGCTTGGCGGACACGATCGTCCCGCTGCGCTGCGTGCGGGGGCGGAGTGGTCCCCGTCGGACGATCGGGGTCGTCAGGCGCCGGAGCGGCCCGCACGGCTTGGGATTCCGCGAGACCTCCATCGGCCCGCGCGGCGTCGCGATCGGGGACGAGATCGGCACCGAGGTTCCGGAGTGAGCTCGGATTCCGCCGCCCCTCGCGGACTTGATGCGCGCGGGAGGGCCTCCGGGGCGTCAGCCGGCGACGTTTCGAGAAGACGACGGTTCGCAACCAGTCGGCACGCAAACAGGAGCGTGCGAGGAGAGGAGAGGCGGATTCTAGGCCTGCGGGGAAGCCGCATGGATCAGGCCCTCGGACAGCAGGCTGCCACCCAGGGAGCAGAAGTAGAGATAGCCCCGCAGCTCGCCGAAGCGCCGGACGATGCGATCGAGCGAGCGTCCCGGCTCGAGGCTTAGGAGCATGCCGAGCCCGCGCGCAGCGCCTACGTCACCCGGCGGAAACACGTCGAGACGTCCCAAGCCGCGCAGCAGAACCAAGCCGGCGCTCCAGGGACCGATCCCCTTCTGCTCTTGGAGGAACCGCATGGCCTCCTCGCTGTCCATGCTCGAGAGCTGCTCCTCGGTGATCTGCCCGCCTTCGATCGCGCGGGCGACCTCGCGGAGCGTCTCGGCCTTGCGGACGCTCAGCCCGCACTCTCTGAGCGCACCCAGACGCGCCGCGGCGATGGCCTCGACCGCCGGGAACGCGAAGAAGCGACGGCCGTCGGAATCGAGCGGCTTGCCGAAGCGCTCGACCACGCGGCGCACGATGGCGACGCCGGCGTCCAGGCTCACCTGCTGGAACGGGACCACATTTGCAAACGCCTCGAACAAGCCGGCGAACCGCGGCGGCCTCATGCCGCGTAGCGCGAGCGCGGTGGGGCGAAGCCTGCGTTCCGCCTCGGCCCGAGACTGCAAGGGCACCGGGTCCACATCCATGCCGAGCATCCTCCGGACGACCTGCCCGAGCGTCGCACGGGCGGCGGCGGAGACTCCGTCTTTCAGCATGACGAGGCGGACGTCGGGATCGTCAATCGTTCCGCGATTGACGATCTCCACCAGCGCGACGGCGTCATCGGTCGCGAAGGCCCGCAGGTAGCGGCCTCCTTCCCAGACATCGACCGCGTTCGTCGCGCGGCGTTGGAGCACACGCACCGTCGCCTCGAGATGGAAGGGCGCCCGGGTGGCGAGCGGCGTGTCCGGAGGGTCCTGGTTGGGGTACGTGACCCGCGCGCGCTCGACCACGGCGAACTCCGTCATGCGGTGCGGCGTCGCGTGCTTGGCGCTCGTGATGTGGGCCACTTGGGCACCGCGGGCCGTCAATGCGTCAGCAACCAGCGAGCGATGACAGCGCCACGGCACGGCTTCCGCGCACATCAGAGCGACCTTCCACTCGGCGATCAGCGCACGCAGTTTGGCGAGCCCCACCTCGAAGTCCTCGCTCAGCATGTAGTCGGCGAATCCGCGAAAGCTGGCGTTGTGCCACGCGGCGTTGGGGGAGTCCTTGCGAGGTCTGCGAAGGCCTCCGAGCTCCCGGATGTGCACGTATCGAATTTGACGTAAGGGAAGGGCCGAACGAAGCGCGTCGCCATCGAACTGCGGGTTGTGACGCGAGCGGGGAATCGTCCGGATGTCGACTAACATAGACACGTCGAACGCGCGGAGCATCGCCACCAGCTCGTCGAGCGTTCGGGTCGAATGGCCGACCGTGAAGACGCCCGCGCCTCTCCAGATCCTTCCGCCACTCACCCGCCCTGCCGGTTGCCGGATCTCGGGTTGCCGGCCATCACCGCCAGCCGAGCGTGAGGAGGAACCCGCCTTCGCCGACCGCCTCGTCGTCACGAGCCCATCCGCCGCGGGATGTTCAGAATCCCCCGAAGACCAGCGGCTCCCCGACATAGGTGCTCGCACCGTTCTCGAAGCGCGATGCGAACGAATGCGTACCGGCGAACGCGCCGCTTCGGAGGACCCGATGTCGGAGCTCCCGGTGAGCGGCCCACCGCACGGTGCTGTCGAACGGAGCAATGCCGATGCCGCCCGCGAGCAGGATGGACCGTCGACTGGCGTTGTTGTGCAACGCGAGGCTTCCGGGCAGGTCCTCGGCCTTGACCTCGGTGCCGAGCCGCAGCGACCGGAGCACGCGCTTGAACGCGATGTCCGGCAGGCGCGTGGCGAACGTCAGCCGGATCATCGGGCGCGCTGCTGATCGAGAAGCCTCGCGTGCTGCCCTCTGCGTCGGTCTCCAGTGGATCGACCAAGGTGATGTTCACTAGAACCCATCCCTTCCGGGCCTTTGAACCCGATCTCCAACCTGTGTTCGGCCACTTCGGAGCGGCTCTTCAGCTTCAGGGAGTAGCCGACCTGACGCCCCGCGGACGCTACCGCTCGGCCGGGTGGGAGGCCGTGCCGCCGATCGTCAGCAGGAACACGCTCTCCTCGTCCGCGTGCAGGTCGTGCTCGACGCCCGCCTCCAGCGTGAGGATCTGGCCGGCCTTCAGCGCCAGCTTCTCGCCCCCTGCCGTGACGCGGATCGCGCCGCTCAGGACATGCACGCTGACCGGCGCCTCGGCTTTGTGGGCCTCGACCGTCGCGTCCCTGTGGAGCCCGACGAGCACGACGCGCATGCCGCGGTCCTTGAGGAGCGTCACGGCGCTGCGGGAATGCGTCGCCCAGGCGGACTCGCGCCTCAGCTGCGCGATCGCGTCGGCAAGGTCGAACTTGAGCCGCGGCGCCTTCACGGGCCGCTCCGTTGCGCGAGGTCGTGTCATCTCAGCTCTCCTCTCTCGAGCCCATGTTACCCTCGCGT